>CAZJTB010000030.1:0-11915 GCA_964548485.1 uncultured Chryseobacterium sp.
AAGGACATCCTGGCGGGAAAGCTCTAAGCCCGTCGCGGCGCAGGGAACTGGCGCTCATCCTTGCGAGCCAGCGCAAGATGAGCCTGCGACGGGCATGCGGACTGGTAACGCTGAGCGGCTCGGTGCTGCGCTACCGGCATCGGCGGGAGGTGGACCATGCCACCATGGACCGCCTGCGCTCATTGGCCGTGCAGCACCCACGGTGGGGCCTTCGGAAGATGCACGCCAAGCTGCGGGCGGATGGCCTGCTCATCAATCGCAAGCGCACAGCGAGGCTCTACCGGATGCTGGGCCTGAACCACCGCCGCAAGCACAAGCGCCGCGTGCCCGCGCGCGTGAAGCAGCCGCTGGTGCTGCCGATCGGCCCGAACATCACCTGGAGCATGGACTTCATGCACGATGCCCTCTCCAGCGGCCGCAAGTTCAGGACGCTCAACATCATCGACGACCACAACCGCGAGGCCCTGTGCATCGCCGTTGGCACCTCGATCAGCAGCGTGCGCGTGATCCGCGAGCTGGAGCGCCTGGTCGAGTGGCGCGGCAGGCCCGAGCGCATCCGCGTGGACAACGGGCCCGAGTTCATCGCGCAGGCGCTGGAGCTCTGGTGCGAACAGCTGGGCATCGATCTGGCCTTCATCCAGAAGGGACGCCCAATGCAGAACGGCTTGATCGAGCGCTTCAACCGCACCTATCGCGAAGAGGTGCTCGACGCGAACCTCTTCGAGACGCTGCCTCAGGTGCGTGAGGCCACCAATCGATGGATGTGGATTTACAACAACGAGCGGCCCCATGAGTCTCTCGGCAACCTCACCCCGCGCGCGTTCCTGTTGAAACGTGGACAGCTCCCCAACGCGCAGCCCAACGCTTCTGACCTGCCCACCTTCCAACAGGATGACCACAACACACACACTCGAGAAAGGATCTCTACTTTAGACTGCGCCTGAAATAGGGGGCCTTACAGTTCGTGAGCAGTTTGCTCGGCATCCTCGACACCTACGGCTTCGACGGCCTCGACATCGACCTGGAGGGCGCGTCGGTGGCCATCAGCGGCGGCACCATCGCGAACCCCACCGATGCCCGCATCATCCGTCTGATCAACGCGGTGAACAGCATCGCCGACCAGTACGAGGCCGCCCATGGTGTGCCGATGATGCTGACCATGGCACCCGAGACCGCGTATGTGCAGGGCGGCATGAGCGCCTACGGCGGCATCTGGGGAGCCTACCTGCCCATCATCGATGCCCTGCGCGACCGGCTGGACATCCTGCAGGTGCAGCTGTACAACAGCGGCAGCATGTACGGCATCGATGGTGGCATCTACACGCAGGGCACGGCCGACTTCATCGTGAGCCAGACCGAGGCGCTGCTGCAGGGCTTCACCACGGGCGGCGGCTTCTTCGCCCCGCTGCCGCCGGAGAAGGTGGCCATCGGCCTGCCCGCTTGTCCGCTCGCGGCCGGTGGTGGCTACGTGTCGCCCGCCGTGCTGGAGCAGGCCGTGGACTACCTGCGCGGTACAGGACCGCAGCCGGGCAGCTACCAACGCGTGGCCACCTACCCCACCCTGCGCGGGCTGATGACCTGGAGCATCAACTGGGACGCGGTGGGCGGCTGCGCCGTGGCCGATGAATACGCCCAGGCCTATGAGGACATCTTCGGCATCAGCACTGCGGTGCAGGAAGCGCTGGATGCCGGCATCACCGTGTGGCCGGTGCCGGTGGATGCGGGTGTGCTGCATATCGGCGGCCTCCAAGGCGGTGAGGACCTGATCCTGCTGGATGCCCTGGGCCGCGTGGTGGCTGCAGACCGTGCAGCGTCTGACAGGCACACCTGGTCCATCGACCAGCCCACTGGCGCCAACGTGCTGCGCATGGAGCGGGATGGTGCCCCGGTGCTCAGCCGAAGGCTGGTCGTCGTGCGTTAGTGCCGCTTGGGGAACAGCTTCTCCTGCTCCGCAGCAAGGAGCACGATCACGGCCATAGCAAGCAGGAGCTCAACGCCCCTGCAAGTTCTGCCGCATGTACTTGTACACCTCGCCAGCCACCAACACCAGCACCCCTGCCAATGCCAGCACAAGGAACTCCAGGAAGTGGAGCGTCTTGAAGTGGAAGAGGTCCTGCAGGAAGGGAAGCTCGATGATCGAGACCTGAATCACCACAGAAACAACAATGGCCCAGTTGAACCAGTAGTTGCTGAACACACCGATGCTGAAGATGGAGCGTTTGACCGAACGCAGGTTGTAGGCATTGTAGAGCTGGGCGAAGGCCATCACCACGAACACCGCGGTACGGGCCTTGTCGATGCCCTGGGGCAGGATCCAGTGGAAGGCCACGATCGCGAGGATGGCCATGATGATCGCCGTGAACAGCACGAAAGGCAGCACTTCGCCGGTGAGGATGTTCTCGCCCCGTTGAACGGGTTTCCGGCCGAGCACATCGCCATGCCCCTTCTCCACGGCCAGCGCCTTGTCGCACAGGCCATCGGTCACCAGGTTCAACCACAGGATCTGGGTGGCGGTGAGCGGTATGGGCAGTCCCAGCGCCACGGTGGAGAGCAGCGTGGTGATCTCGGCGAAGCAGGTGGTGATGAGGAAGAAGCTGGTCTGCCGGGCGTTGGTGAAGACGATGCGGCCTTCCTCCACGGCGTGCACGATGCTCGCGAAGTTGTCATCGGCCAGCACCACCTGCGCTGAATTGCGGGCCACATCGGTGCCCATGATGCCCATGGCGATGCCCACATCGGCCTTCTTCAGCGCCGGTGCATCGTTCACGCCATCGCCGGTCATGGCCACCAGCTCGCCCATGTGCTGGAGGCGCTCGGCGATGCGCAATTTGGTGGCGGGCGTGAGGCGTGCGAAAACGTTCACCTCGCGCACGGCCTGGTCGAACTCGGCCGCATCCAGCCTGGCCAGCTGCTGTTCGTTCAGCGCCAGGGTGCCGCCCGGTGGCACGGTGCCGCGGATGATGCCGATGGAACGCGCGATGGCGACCGCCGTGTTGATGTGATCGCCCGTGGCCATGATCACGCGGATGCCCGCATTGTGACAGGCCTGCACCGCCTCGGGCACGTCCTCGCGCGGCGGATCGATCATGCCCGTGAGGCCCGCCATGGTGAGTCCGGAGATGCGTTCCCGGTCGATGGCCTCCTCGTTGGCATCGCGGAAGGCCAACGCGATCACACGGTAGGCCTGTGAGGACCATTCCTCGATGCGATGGTGCACTTTGGCACGCAGGGCCTCATCCATTGGAACAGCGACGGTGCCGTTCCAAGCCCGGTCGCACAGGGCGAGCACCCGCTCCGGGGCACCCACCACCAGCAGCTGCCGTTTGCCATCGCGTTGCACCAGGGTGGCACGCAGCTTTAGGTCGGCGTTGAAGGGCAGGTCGTCCACACGCGCCCATGCGGCGTGTCGATCGCTGTCATCGGCTTTGCGGGCCAGCACGAGGAGGGCCCCTTCGGTGGGGTCGCCCACGAGTTCGTAGCTGTTCTTATCCGCATTGTGGGCAACCTGCGCGTTGTTGCACAGGGCGGCCACACGCAACAGCGGCTCCATGTCTAGAAGTTCCTCCGCCTCCAGCACCTCCTCCCCCTGGAGCACGTTCCCGATGGGCGACCAGCCATTGCCGGTCACATGGCGCTCGTGTCCATCGGGCAATGCCACGCGCTGCACGCTGAGCACGTTCTGCGTCAGGGTGCCGGTCTTGTCGGTGAGGATCACGCTCACCGCGCCCAGGGTCTCGGTGGCGGTGAACTCGCGGATGATGGCCTTGCGCTTGGCCATGCGATTGGCCCCCACGGCCAGCACGATGGAGAGTACGGCAGGCAGTCCTTCGGGAATGGCGGAGACCAATGCGGCGATGGAGACCAGCAGGAGCTCGTCCACCGGCATGCTCTGGAACGCATAGCCCATGACGAACAAGGCAATGGCACTGCCGATGGCGATCAGGGCCATCTGCCGCGCCAGCTTGTCGGTCTTCTGGCGGAAGTGGCTCTTCTCCTCCTTGATCGTCACGAGCGAACCGGCGATGCGACCGATCTGCGTGGACAAGCCGATGGCGGACACCAGTGCCACAGCGGACCCACCGGCCACGTGGGTGCTCTTCCATACCATATTGCGGCGGTCGGCCATCGCCGTATCCTCTGGCAATGCGCCCACGCGCTTCGCTGCGGGCACGGACTCCCCGGTCAAGGCCGCCTCGATGCAGCGCAGGTCGCGCGCTTCGAGCAGCAGGGCGTCGGCCGGAACCTGGTCCCCTTCCTCCAGCACGATGATGTCGCCTGGCACCAGTTCGCTGGCAGGCACCATCCGCACGGTGCCGTTGCGCCGCACCTTGGCCGTGGCCGCGAGCATGTTGCGCAGGGCCTCCACAGCCTTCTCGGCACGGTACTCCTGCACGAAACCGATCAGTGCATTGATGAGGATGATGCCGATGATCACCCACATGTCCACGCCGTGGCCGGTGAGCCACGAGATGAAGGCCGCGATGGCGAGGATGCCGATCAGCAGGCTCTTGAACTGGTTCAGCAGCAGGAAGAACCAGTGGCGCTTGCCGGCCTCGGGAATGACGTTGGGGCCGTGCTTGCGCCGCCGCTCAGCGGCTTCCGCATCACTAAGACCCTGGAGCCTGCTCTTGAGCCGGTCCACGACCTCCTCCGGTGATCGGTGATGTTGTGCGCAGGGTTCCATGCCAGCTAGGAGCTTTCTTGGGCTGATGTTCGCCGTTCCAGACCTTGATAGTACGAAGAGAGTCCCATTGAGCCCGCTCCTGCGCTCATGCGATCCGGTAGATGAGGATCAGGTTCACGATGTACACCACCGCGATCAGAAAGGTATCCCATGCGAGCAGAAAGCGTTTGGGCGCCGTGCGGAAGGTGAGCCCGACGATCACGATCGCGCTCATGACGATGGTGCTGAGCACGGACAGCAGGTGCGCATCCGAGGCGTCCTTCAGCAGGAAGCCGCCGCTGTACACCAGGTCATCGATGGCGAGGATGACGATGTTGAAGAGGTTGCTGCCGAGCAGGTTGGACACGGCCAATTCAACCGAGCCCATGCGCAGGGCCGCGACGCTCACGGCGACCTCGGGCAGCGAGGTGGAGGTGGCGAGAAGCAGTGTGCCCACGAAGGACGCCTTGAGGCCGGTCTCCTCAACAATGGTCTCGGCGAAGCCGGGCAGTAACAGCGCGGCGGTGATGACCACGGCCGCGTGAACGATGTACCACAGCACCACGCGGCGAAGACCGGAACGGTCTGAACGAGCCGCAGGGTCAGGCAATGGATCCTGCCCAAGATGCTGATGGACCATGCGCATGGCCACGAGGTAAACGCCGACGAAGCCGATGCTCAGGCCGCCCACCCAGCCCATCACCACGTACTGGTTGGGCAGGAAGAGGCCGAAGCCCACGAGCGCCAGCAGCACGATGCCGAGGGCTGCGCTGAGCACCTGCTTGGGTGTTACGGCGCTCAGCAGGCCCGGACCGCGGTAAAGCGCGTCGAGCATGGACAAGATGAGCAGGTTGAACACGCAGCTGCCGAGCACATCGCCCACGGCGAGGTCAGCGTTGCCGTGGATGCCCGCCGAGCTGATGCCCACGAAGAGCTCGGGCAACGAGGTGACGGTGGCCATGAGCACGAGGCCCAGCCAGGCGCGGCCCAGGCCGGTGAGCTCGGCGAGGCGGTCGCCCAGTCGGGCGAGGTGCGTTCCGCTGAACCAGATGGCGGCGGCGCAGGCGAGAAAACCAATGACCGCGACGGTCATTCCTTGAACAGCAGTTCAAGCTGCGCCAAGCGCCTCAGTTCCGACTTGTTGTTACCCGCATAGGCACCGGCGATCGCCGCAGCCGTCTGGTGGATCATGCGGCGCAGGCCGTTATCGTAGTGGGCGTGGTTCTCCTGGTAGTCCAGCATGAACTTCGCGAACGCTTCGTCGGGATCCATGCCGTGATCGTTGGCATGGTCGAAACTGATATCGATGTAGTGGCCCGCATCGGTGCCAAGTTCGTCGCGGCTGTCATCCAGCGGCAGCCATTGCTCCTTGATCAGCGCCTTGAGGGCCTCCACTTCGGCCGGGCGCACCTGGCCATCACTGGCGGCCATGCTGTAGAAGAGGTAGCCGATACTGGTGTACATATCCTGATAGGTGGTGGTCATGGTCGTGGGGCTTGAGGGTTCTGGTCAGCGGTCGGTGGGTTCATTGCGCCACCCAGCCTCCGTCAACGGCCAGGGCCTGCCCCGTGGTGAACGAGGCGCCTTCGGAACAGAGCCAGAGCACCGCGCTCGCGATCTCCTCGGGGGTGCCGATGCGCCCCATGGGTTCCATGGCACCGAAGTTATCATGCGCGGCTTGGTCGCCTCCGGCCAAACGGCTGAGCATGGGCGTGAAAATGGCACCCGGGCAAACAGCGTTGATCCGGATCCCCTTCCTGGCATACTCCAGCGCAGCGGCTTTCGTGAGGCCCACGATCGCATGCTTGCTCGCCACATAGGAAGGCAACCCGGGGAAGCCCACAAGGCCGGCAATGGAGGAGCAGTTCACGATGGCCCCACTTCCCTGAGCCAGCATGACGATCAACTCCTCCTTCATGCAGGCCCACACCCCTTTCACGTTCACCGCGTGGATGCGGTCCCAATTCTCCTCGGTGCATTCATGCGTGTGTGCCATCACGCCCTCAATGCCCGCATTGTTGAAGGCGATGTCGAGCCTTCCGTACAAGCGGAGGGTCTGCCCCACCATGTCCTTCACATCAGCCATGCGCGAAACATCGCAGCGGATGAAGGTGGCCTCGCCCCCCGCCGCGCGGATGGCATCCACCGTGGTGCTGTCTTCCACATTATCCACAACGGCCACCTTGGCGCCTTGCGCGGCGAAGGCGATGGCCGTGGCGCGGCCGATGCCGAAGCTCCCCCCGGTTACGAGTGCGACTTTGTTCGTGAATGCGTTGGTGCTCATGGAAGGCGTTCTTTGGTTCTGAGCAAGGTTACCGCCGCATGCGGCAATGTGGGCTGATCGTTGTCATGCCCATGACCTGTCCACCTTGCTCCCATCGCCCCAGGAACACAGCCGCTCATCGGTGGCCTTCCGATCTGCCCATGCGCAACGCATTCGAGCAGGAACTGGAACCCGATCACGCTTCGTTTGATCGGCGTTACGGCCAAGGCCTCTTCGGTCCGCGCGGTTGATTGGGGCCATGCAGCGGGCGATCATGCGCCAGCCGCTGCGCGCTCATCTTCGATGATCCAGGCCACTGATGCGCCGGCCCGGAAAGGCACCAGCGCATCCCCATCGAACGGGAATGTTGCTGGCACCGATACCTCTCGGCGCCTGAGCGTGATGCGGTCCTTGTTGCGCGGCAGTTTGTAATGGTCCGGGCCGTGGAAGCTGGCGAAGGCTTCGAGCTTATCCAGAGCGCCTGCCTGCTCGAACACCTCGGCGTACAGCTCGATGGCCGCGTGGGCGGTGTACACCCCTGCACAGCCGCAGGCCGTCTCTTTCGCGGGCCGGGCGTGTGGTGCGCTGTCGGTGCCCAGGAAGTACTTGGGGTTACCGCTCGTGGCGGCCGCCACCAGGGCCTCGCGGTGCGTGCCGCGCTTGAGGATGGGCAGGCAGTACAGGTGCGGGCGGATACCGCCGGCCAGCATGTCGTTGCGGTCCAGCAACAGGTGGTGCACAGTGATGGTGGCGGCTACCTTGGCTGAGGCGGCCTCCACGAACTGCGCCGCATCGCGCGTGGTGATGTGCTCCAGCACGATGCGGAGCTCCGGGAAGCGCTGCGTGATGGGCGCCAGGTGCCGGTCCAGGAAGGCCTTCTCCCGGTCGAAGATGTCGATGTGGGCATCGGTGACCTCGCCGTGGATCAGCAGCGGGATGTCATGCCACTCCATGGCCTCCAGCGCCGGGTAGCACAGCTCCATCGACGTGACGCCGGCAGCGGAGTTCGTGGTGGCACCGGCTAGATAGAGCTTCACCGCCGTGACCACTCCGCTCTCTTTCGCCAACGCGACCTCGGCGGGCGATGTGCGGTCCGTGAGGTACAACGTCATCAACGGCTGGAAACCGCTGCCGGCCGGTACCGCGGCCATGATCCGCTCGCGGTAGGCGATGGCGTCCTTCACCGTGGTCACGGGCGGCTTCAGGTTGGGCATGACGATGGCCCGACCGTTCAAGCGCGCGGCGTGCGGCACCGTGGTGGCGAGGGCAGTACCATCCCGCAGGTGGATGTGCCAGTCGTCCGGACGGGTAATGGTCAAGCGATCCATGGGTTCTGATGAGGTACAAAGGTGCTTCCTGGTTCCTGATCCATCGTGAGATCGTGGGCTTTCTCATATACCCATCGGCCTCCTTTTACAGCTCCTTCACGATGTAGTTGGCCAGGCTGATGGCACCAAAGCGCCCACCGCCAGGTCGGCGTTGCCGTGCATGCCCGCGGAACTGACGCCCATGAAGAGCTCGGGCAGCGAGGTTACGGTGGCCATGAGCACCAGTCCGAGCCATGCGCGACCGAGACCGGTGAGTGCAGCGAGACGGTCGCCGAGACGGGCCAGGCGTGTGCCGCTGAAGGCGATGGCCCCGGCGCACAGGAGGAATCCGGCTGCGGCGGCGATCATGCGCGGTCAAAATAGGGTCAGGTGCCCCTGCGGCCCATGCGCCTGATCAGGGCCGCATGAAGATGCCCCGACGGTTTAGTTTCGGCCCATGCTCATCGCCGAGCTCGCCGTCGCCGGCGAGCGCCTGCAGCTCCATCCCTTTCGCGCCCTCTACTGGCCGCGCATGGGCTGGCTGGTGCTGAGCGACCTGCACCTGGGCAAGGCCGCGCACTTGCGCAAAGGCGGCGCCGCCATCCCCGAGTGGCACGATGAACGCACGCTGAAGCGGCTCGACACGGTCATCGAGGCCTTCCGTCCGCAGCGCATCGTGGTGCTGGGCGACCTCTTCCACAGCAGCGTGAACGCCTCGTGGGACCGATTCGCGCAATGGGCCGGCAGCGCGCCCGCGCCCATCCACCTGGTGCCCGGCAACCACGACATCCTCGCCGACCGGCGCTATGCTGAAGCCGGCGTGCACGTTTGCGACGAGAGCATCGAGGAAGGGCCCTTCGTGCTGACGCACGATGCGAAGGAGCGCCGCGGATGCTATGTGGTGGGCGGTCACGTTCACCCGGGGGTGGCGCTCACAGGCCAGGGCCGCCAGCACCTGCGCCTGCCGTGCTTCTGGTTCGGGGCGCGCGCGGGCCTGCTGCCGGCCTTCGGCACGGGCACGGGCCTGCACATCGTGACGCCCGGCCTGGGCGACCGGGTGATGGCCTGCACGGATCGCGCGGTGATCGATGTGAGCCGCACCAACGCCTCGGCGGTGAAGGCCTAATGCGCGCTGCCGTCCTCGCGGCGCGGCAGGTCGCCCGCCCGCTCCAGGTACTCATCGCGGCGCACGAGCATGAACCAGTTCTCGCCAAGCTCCAGGAAACCGTGCTCGAAGCAGAACACGTAGGTATTGCCGGCCTTCGTGCGGTGCGTGTTGGTGTGGTAGGTGAAGCTGTAGCCCTTCTCGATGAGCTTGTCACGGTGCACCTTGGTCTTGCCCTCGGGCCCGGTGTTGAGCTCGGAGAGGATGCGCCGGTTGCGCTTCAGGGCATTCACCACGTTGCGCACGTAGTTGATGGGCGCGTTGTTGGTGTGGTAGTGATAGAGGTTGCGGCAGGCATCGCTGCAGAAGCGCTTGTCGGTGCGCCCCACGAGCTTCTCGCCGCATTCGAGGCATAGGCGATCGACCACTGGCATGGACCGAAAGTAAGCGGCGCCCGTGGATCCGGGCGCATCGGCGCGAAAAGCCATCTTTGGCTCGCAGCCCCGGGCATGCTCTTCAACTCGCTCGATTTCGCGGTCTTCCTGCCCATCGTCTTCGCCCTCTACTGGGTGGTGGGCGGGCGCAGCCTGCAGCGGCGCAACGCCATCCTGCTCGCGGCCAGCTACCTCTTCTACGGCTGGTGGGACTGGCGCTTCCTGGGCCTGCTGGCCTTCAGCACCGCGATCGACTACGCCGTGGGCCGCGCCCTGGAGGGCGCAGCCCAGCACGCGCGCCGCAAGCTGCTGCTGGCCGTGAGCGTCGCGGTGAACCTGGGGCTGCTGGGCTTCTTCAAGTACTTCAACTTCTTCGCCGCCGAGTTCGCGCAGGCCTTCACCCTGCTGGGCACGCCCATCACCGCGGCCCGGCTCGACATCGTGCTGCCCGTGGGCATCAGCTTCTACACCTTCCAGACCCTGAGCTACAGCATCGATGTGTACCGCGGCCACCTGAAGCCCGCGCGCGACCCCATCGCCTTCGCCGCCTACGTGGCCTTCTTCCCCCAACTGGTGGCCGGGCCCATCGAGCGCGCCACCAACCTGCTCCCCCAGTTCGCATCGCTCCGCCAATTCGACCGCGCCAAGGCCTCCGATGGCCTGCGCCAGATGCTCTGGGGGCTCTTCAAGAAGGTGGTGATCGCCGACAACTGCGCGCCCCATGTGCAGGCCATCTTCAGCGACCACGCCGCCTACCAGGCGAGCACCGTGGCGCTGGGCGCCTTCCTCTTCGGCCTGCAGGTTTACGGGGACTTCAGCGGCTACAGCGACATCGCCATCGGCTGCGCGCGCCTCTTCGGATTCCAACTCATGCGGAACTTCGCCTATCCGCTCTTCGCGCGCGACATCGCGGAGTATTGGCGCCGGTGGAACATCAGCGTCACCACGTGGTTCAGGGATTACGTGTACGTGCCGCTGGGCGGAAGCCGCGGCCCGCTCGCGCAGCGCATCCGCAACACGCTGCTGGTCTTCATGGTGAGCGGTCTATGGCACGGCGCCAACTGGACCTTCATCGCGTGGGGCGCGCTGCATGGCTTGTATCTGCTCCCGCAGCTGATCCGCGGCACCAATCGGCGATTCCTCGGTCCCATCGCGCCGGGTCGGCTGCTGCCATCGGGCGGCGAGGCCCTGCGCATGCTGGGCACCACCGCGCTCGTGTGCATCGGCCACATCTTCTTCCTGGGCACCGACATGCGCGATGTATGGTCCACCTTGGGGCACCTGATCAGCCCAACGCTGCTGAGCGCTCCGGAGATCAGCGCCCCCGCGCTCTGGCCCTTGATCGCCTTCCTGTTCATGATGGAATGGCGCGCGCGCGACCACCAGCACGCCTTGGAGCAACTGGGCCTGCATTGGTCCTGGCCCCTGCGCTGGAGCGCCTACGCCTTCATCTGCTTCCTGCTCGTCATGTACATGCGCACCGATGAGGTGCCCTTCTTCTACTTCCAATTCTGACGCATGAAGCACTTCATCCTGCGCTGCCTCGGCTTCTTCGCCTTCGCCACGCCGTTGGTGCTGGTGCTCCTGATCGCCTGGGGCGAATGGATGCCGGTGAAGCTCAGGCCCAACCTCTTCCACCCGGAGCAGGTCTATGGCTTCCTGCACACCCGGCTGATCGAGGCGGATGCGGCAGGTCCGGTCGATGTGCTCTTCCTGGGTTCCTCGAAGGCGTACCGCGGATTCGACACGCGCATCTGGGCGGAGCATGGCATGCGCTGCTTCAACCTGGGATCAACCGGGCAGACGCCCGTGCAGACCGAGCTGCTGCTGGACCGCTACCTGCGCCGGATGCGTCCGAGGCTGGTGGTGCTGGAGGTGGATGCCGTCCCCATGATGGATGAAGGGGTGGAAGCATCGCTCGATTTCCTGGCCAACGGCCCGGTGGACGGTCCTGCGGCGCGCATGGCCTGGCGCATCGGTCATCTGAAGACCTGGAACGCGCTCGCTTACAGCGCATGGCGGCAATGGAGCGGACGCCGCGAACGCGAGCCTGAGCCGCGCAAGCAAGGATCGGACACCTACGTGCCCGGCGGATTCGTGGAGCACGATGAGGAACGCTTCAGCCCCCCTGGCAGCATGCCCA
>CAZJTB010000031.1:0-11854 GCA_964548485.1 uncultured Chryseobacterium sp.
ATGATGGCCATGGCAGCGCGGATACTTTTGGGGCGGCGAAGATAGACGGCCGCCAAGCGCGGCCGAGAGCGCTGAACGATGATGGATGCGAACGACCGGATGGCGGCACTGGCCCAATTGGGCCGGGTGATGAAGGCCCTGGGTGGCGGGGCGGAATGGCCCGGGCATGCCATCGGTTTGGGGGCGGAGGAGTATGCGCAGGTGGATGCGGCCATCCGGCGCGCCTGGCAGCACAACGGGTGGAGCACCGAGGAGCAGGTGCGCTTCGCCTTCAGGGCCTGGGGCGAATCGCTATCGGCCGACTCCATCGCGGCTTGGTCGGCACGCTATCCGTCGCTCCAAGCGGGCAGGCTCCATGAGCGCGTTGTGGGTCTTGTGCTGGCCGGCAATGTGCCGCTGGTGGGGCTGCACGATGTGCTGTGCGTCTGGCTCAGCGGGCATCGCGCCGCGGTGAAGTGCTCCTCGCAGGAGCCTGAGCTGATTCCTGCGCTCATGAGCGCGCTGGGCCATTTGGCGCCGGATGCCGCCACGCGCATCACGTTCGCTTCCGGCAGGCTTGGGCCTGTTGATGCCGTCATCGCCACGGGGAGCGACAACACGGCGCGCTATTTCGAGCATTACTTCGGGCATCTGCCGCGCATCGTGCGCAGGAACCGGGTGAGCGTGGCCGTGCTCGATGGCAGCGAGACAAGCGAGGAGCTCGCGGCCTTGGGCGATGACGTGTTCCGCTATTTCGGACTTGGCTGCCGCAATGTGAGCAAGGTGCTCCTGCCGCGCGGCTTCGACCTGGATCGCCTCTTCGGCGCGTTCTTCCCGTGGAAGGAGATCATCCATCACAAGAAGTACGGCAACAATTACGACTATACCCGGGCGCTTTGGCTGCTCGATCGCGTGCCCTTCCTGGAGAATGGATTCCTGCTGCTGAAGGAGGATCCAGGGCTGGCGAGCCCGGTTGCCGCGCTGTTCCACGAGGCCTTCGATGGCCCGGAGCAGGTTGACTCGTTCCTGGCCGCGAATGAGGCGCGCATCCAGTGCGTGGTGGGCAGAGGCCGCATCCCCTTCGGAGCGGCGCAGCGGCCCGCGCTGTGGGACTATGCCGATGGCGTGGATACGATGCGCTTCCTGCTGGAACTCGCCTGATCAGGGCTGGAACTCGTAGCAGCCCAGGTCGGGTTGGCCGTCGGTGCGGAATATGCCATCCATGTCGGTGCCCGCGAACGGATTGAACGGGATGAGCCCGCCGGAGCCGCTGTTCACTGCGAAGGAGCTGCTGGTAAGCCGGAAGTCGCGGGCAGAAACATCGCGGAAACCAGGGTTCTGGTTGCGGAAGATGGATTCCGGATCGGGAAAGAAGTCGCCGGTGGTTAATTGATCGGTGCGGAACAATGCATGCTGGAACCGAAGGTTCGGAGTGGCCAGGCTATTGAAGTCGAGCTTGAATTCATTGGCGTTGGCGCCATGGATGATCGAGTTGCGCAGCCAGCTCTCATCAATATCGCGCACCTGCAGCGTGTTGTTGATCGCCGCATAGGTGTTGGTCATCACGAAGGATGGGTCGTTGCGGATGCCGTAGCTCCAGAAATTAGCCACGGTCACATGGTCCAATTGGTACTGGCCGCCTCCGGTGAGCGCGAGCGCGAACTGCCCGCAATCGCCCACGAGCAGGTTGGTGGCGCGGATCCGGTAGTTGCGGCTCAGGATTCCCGCCGCGCTGCAGTTGCGGATGCGGACATTCTGCAGGTTCAGCCAGGCTTGGCTCGTTTCGGCATCAGGCAGGCCAGGCCAGGTCTCGCATTGCAGTCCCACCAGCGCGTTCTTGATCACCACGTTCTTCAGCTCGTGATCGCCGCCACCGGGGCCATCGTTGATCCAGATGCGGTCCCATTGCCCCGGCAGCTCGGCGTAGAGCGCCTCCAGCCGGTCGCTTTGGAAGGTGATCGGGCTCTCCACGGTGCCTTCGGCGCGGAGCCGCCCCCAGCGGTAGATCCAGAGGCCTCCGCCGCCATGCACGTGAATGCGGACGCCGGGCTCTATGGTGAGCGCGCTGCACGAATCAACCACCGCATAGCCGTAGATCACATACGGCTTGTCATTCGGCCAGGTCACGGTCTCGCAGATCGTGTTGCCCTGAGCGTCCTCGCCGGCGATGATGCTGAAGCGCGGCAGGCCTGGGATGTAGCGGTCGGGCCTGATGTAGTGCGCGTCCTGCCCCCAAGCCACGAGTTTCACATGCTGCTCGTTGCCGTTGTTCGCGAACCGGATGCGGTCCTCGTGGATCAAGGGCGTGCTCTGCCCGCTTTGGTCCAATGTGGCCTCCACGAAGACATAGATGCTGTCGCCGCCAAGGATCTCCACATCGCTGAAGCTCAGGCCGGATGATCCATCAACATTGATGCGGAAGGGCGAGGGGCTGCCGCCTTCAAGGGCGACATCGACCTTGACCGCGCTTGAGCTCGTGTTGCGTACCCGGAACCGCTTGGTGATGGTGCCGATGGGCGGGGAGAGGGCGAAGACGGTATCGAAGAGCACCTCTTCCTCGCTGAATTCAAGCGTTATGGGATCATCCGTGAAGCGCGACTCCTTGCGGCAGGAGCTTGCTGCGGCAGCGAGGAGCGTGACGAGTAGGAGCGTGTGCTTGTTCAAGGCTGCAAAGATGGAAGGTCAGGTTGCAATACGGAGCGGCAGGGCGGATCATTGCCCGACCTCGATGGCCTTGCGCACGCTGCCATGGCGGCGCAGGAGGTCGTTGGCTTCCTCATACCCCACGCCCAAGCCCTCCATGATCATGCGCGTGCCGCGATCGATGAGCTTGTTGTTGCTCAATTGCATGTCCACCATGCGGTTGCCCTTCACGCGGCCAAGCTTGATCATGAGGCTGGTGCTGATCATGTTCAGGACGAGCTTCTGCGCGGTGCCGCTCTTCATGCGGGTGCTCCCGGTGACGAACTCGGGCCCCACCACCACCACCACAGCGTGCTCGGCGGCCTGGGCCACCGGGCTGCCCGGATTGCAGGTGATGCAACCCGTGAGGATGCCTTCCGCGCGGCTGCGGGTGAGCGCGCCCACCACATAGGGCGTGGTGCCGCTGGCGGCGATACCGATCACAGAGTCGTCCGACCCGATGGCATGCTCCTGCAGGTCGTGCCAGCCTTGCTCAGCATCATCCTCGGCGAATTCCACCGCTTTCCGGATGGCCTGGTCGCCGCCTGCGATGAGGCCGATCACCAGGCCGTGCGGCACGCCGAAGGTGGGCGGGCATTCACTGGCATCCACGATGCCCAGCCGGCCGCTGGTGCCGGCTCCGAGGTAGAAGAGCCGGCCGCCCCTGCGCATCCGTTCCGCGATGGCGTCCACCAGCGCGCTGATCGCAGGGATGGCCGCTTCCACTGCGGGGGCTGCGCGCTGGTCCTCCGCGTTGATGCCCGTGAGCAGCTCCATGGTGGACATGCGCTCCAGGTGATCGTAGCGCGAGGGCTGCTCGGTGATGCGTTCCATGGCGCGAAGTTCGCGCGCCCAGCCGTTCAGCTGCGCGCCGTTTCCTCCACCACGCACGCATGCTCCTCGATCACCTTCGCCACGGCTTCGATCTGCGGGGGCTTGATGATGTTGAAGTGGTCGCCCGGCACCAGGGTGGCCATCAGCCCGCCGTGCATC
Source organism: uncultured Chryseobacterium sp. (assembly GCA_964548485.1). Lineage (GTDB taxonomy): Bacteria > Bacteroidota > Bacteroidia > Flavobacteriales_F > PHOS-HE28 > PHOS-HE28. The sequence continues at coordinate 3,655 of CAZJTB010000031.1, forward strand.
AGGCCGTGCCACCCCATATCCTCGGGGCCCCAGCCATCGCTGGAGCGGATCAACAGCGCCCGGCCTGAATAGGGCTGGGGCGCGTAGGCGCGGATGGCCGCATCGTAGGTGGCGATGATGTGATGGTGGTGGAGCTTCGGGGGCATGCGCTTCTTCCCGGTGACATAAGGCTTCACCGCCATGTCGAAGAGCCGATCCCGGATGTTTGCGAGGAAGGTGCGATCAGCGCTCATGGCTTGCTCATGCAGCCTCGGCGCATATGAATCGATGAGGATGAGCAGCGGCACTGATGTTGGATCGACTGCCCTGAGTTGCTGCGCCATCTCAAACGCCACCAAACCTCCGAACGAGTAGCCGCAAAGGATGTATGGCGGCTTCCACCCTGCATCGGTGAGCTCTTTCAGGAAACCGGTAGCGATGGCAACGATCCGCTTCAAGCGAATCGGTGCCCCGCCTTCGCCCTGATGCTTGAATGCACCGAAGGGCCTGTGGGGATGGATGAGGTCGGGGAGCAGGCGATTGGCGTCATCCCCATGGATGCAGATCAAGGGCAGCAGGTTCCCGCTCTTCCGGGGCTCGATCAGGTGTCGCTCGATCTTCCTGCTGGGCATCGCTGTATCGTGGCGGCCAAGCTATCGGCGCTGATGCAGCGGCTCGTAGCGCTTCGACGAGTAGCCCGCGGACACGAACGACCGGAGCCGATGCCCTGACCAGTTCAGGAAACGCGGTCAGCCGGCCTGCGCCGCAGCGCTTTTCGATTCAATGCGGCTGCACAATCCGCCGAGCGCTGCCGCCAATCCCTGCACGTGCGGCTCCTTGATGATGGTGTAGTGGTCGCCTTCCAGCATCCGCACCAGCAATCCGCCTTGGGCGAGCGACTCCCAGCCCATCTCCCTCGGTCCCCAGGATCCCTCTGCCTTGAGCACGATGATCTTCCCAGCCCACGGCCTCGGCTGGTAGGCCAGCACGGCGCGGTCGTAGGTGTCGATGATGTGGAAGTTGCGGAAGCGCGCAGGCACGGTGCCTCCGTTGCGCAATGCGCGGCGCACGATCCAACGGTAGATCGCATTCTTCAACGGCGTATAGAAGCGCTTGTCGGTTTCGATCGCCTTCGCGTGCAGCGCCGGCGCATAGGTGTCGATCACCGCCAGCAGGGGCACCTCATCGCCGGCCGCGGCCAGTTGCTGTGCCATCTCGAAGGCCACCACGCCGCCGAAAGAGAAGCCGGTGATCAGGTACGGCCCTTTCGGTTTCGCTTGCTTCATCTCACGGATGAAATGAGCGGCGATCGATTCAACCGTCGTGTACTCGATGCGCCTGCCGTCCTCGCCCTGGTGGAAGAAGGCGTAGAAGGGCCGCGTGTTGCCCAGGTATTTCGGGATGAAATGGCTGGCCTCATCGCCATGCACGCAGAAGAGCGGAAGGCCATCGCCTTCGGGTTGGATGAGCGAGAGGTTCTTCCAGTCGTGGCCGGCGCCTTCGCCCTTGAGCAGCTCGGCGAATTGAGCGATGGTCGGCGCCTCGAAGAGGGACTTCAGCGGCAGCGTTCTGTTGAACTGCTGCTCCACCTGCCCGAGCAATTGGATACCGATGAGCGAGTGGCCGCCGAGGTCGAAGAAGTCATCGTGGATACCGATGTCTGCAGTATGGAGGACACGGGCCCAGATGGAAGCCAACATGCGTTCGATGTTGTTGCGCGGGGCCACATGCTCGGCCTTCAGCGCGCTGGTCTGCGCGGTGGGCGCTGGCAGGGCGCGACGGTCCACCTTGCCGTTGGCGGTGAGCGGCAGCGCGTCCATCACCACGAAGCCGGTGGGAACCATGTAGGCGGGCAGCTTGGCGCGCAGGTGCTCGCGCGCGGCGTTCAGCAGCTCATCGTGCGTGCCTTTGTGCGTTTCGGAAGGCACCACATAGCAAGCGAGCTGCTTCGCGCCGGGTCCGTCCTGCCGCACGATGACCACCTTGTCCTTCACGCCGGGCAGGTCGTTCAGCGCATTCTCGATCTCGCCCAGTTCAATGCGGAAGCCGCGCACCTTCACCTGGTCATCCGCGCGCCCCATGAACTCGAGCCGTCCGTTGGGCAGCCAGCGCACGAGGTCGCCCGTACGGTACATGAGGGTGCCCTTGCCTTGGAAGGGGTCCGGCACGAAACGTTCTTCGGTGAGTTCCGCACGGTTCAAATAGCCCAGCGCCACACCCGGACCACCGCAATAGAGCTCCCCCTTCACACCCACGGGTACCGGTTGCATATCGGCGCCCAGGACATAGAGGAAGGTATTGTGGATGGGTTTCCCGATGGGCACCTGTCGTCCGATGTCCTCCTCGCTGTTCACCGGATGGAAACAGGAGAAGGTGGTGTTCTCCGTGGGTCCGTAGATGTTGTTGAGCACACCGGGTCCCAGTGCGGAAAGGGCTTTGCGGATATGCGGCACGGACATGACCTCGCCGCCGGTAAGGATGCACTTGAGCCCCCGGAGGCGGTGGAGTTGCTCGTCCACCAGCAGGTTGAACAGGCCGGTGGTGATGAACATCGTGTTCACTCCATGGCGCTGGATGGTATCCGCGATCTCCGCCAGCGTGGGTTTTTGTTGCGGCTGAAGTACGAGGCGGCCACCGTTCAACAGGGCGCCCCAAAGTTCGAAGGTGCTGGCATCAAAGGAGACGTTGGACAGCTGCGTGATCACGATCTCCGGTCCGAAGGGAGCATAGTTCTGGTCGCGCACCAGCCGCACGATCGCACGGTGCGGCACCACCACCCCTTTTGGCCGGCCCGTGGACCCTGAGGTGTACATCACATAGGCGGCCATCCCGGGTCCATCCTGTGGCGCCATCGGAGCAGGCACGGTCGTTGGCCCGGAGGTGTGCAACAGGATGAGACGGGCCTGGTGCGGTGGCAGGGATGCGGCCAGCTCCGACGTGGTGAGCATCACCTGCAGCGAGGTGTCCTCGATCATGAAGCTGAGCCGTTCCTTGGGATAGGACTGGTCCAGGGGAACGAATGCCGCACCCACGCGCATGATCGCCAGTTGTGCGGCCACCATGGAGAAGTCGCGGTCGCAGCAAAGGCCCACGAACTGTCCGGGCTTCACACCCGCATCCCGAAGTGCCGCGGCCAGGTGCAGCACGCGGTCGTGAAGTTGGGAATAGGTGAGCCGCTCCTCTCCCAGCTCCAGCGCCACATGCTCCGGGCGCTCGGCCACCATGGCATCGAACAACACGGAGACGCTCTTTTCCTGAGGGAACGGCACGGGAAGACCCTGCCAATCGGTGGGCACCGGCTGCTGGTCCGTGCCGGGTTCCTGGTCTCCCACGAGCTCGCCGATGGTGGCCTGCGGTGCACGCGAGATCCGCATGATGATCGTCTCGAGCTCCGTCATCCAGGATGTGATGGTGGAGCGGTCGAACAGGTCGGTGTTGTAACACCATTCCAGCACGAGGTCGTCCCCTTTGCCTGTAGCGTTCAGGAACAACTCGAAATTCTCGAACAGGCGCGGATTGCTGATGAAGCGATGTGTGAGCCCATGGAAGGCCACACCGTCATCCATGTTCATGTCCACGTTGAACACCACCGGGCAGAGCGGTATCCTTCCGGGTTCGCGGGGCACGTTCAGGCGGTGCACCAGCGTACCGAAGGTGTAGCGCTGGTTCTCATAGGCGTCAAGCACTCCCGTACGCCGCATTTTCAAATGCTCGTGGAAAGGACGCTCCTCATCCAGGCGGCTGCGCAGCGCGAGCAGGTTCACGCAGTGCCCCACCAGGTGTTTCATGCCCAGGTCGCTCTGCCCGGCCGCGGGCAGGCCCACCACCAGGTCGCTGTCCCCGGTCAACTTGTGCAGCAACAGTTCAAAAGAGGTGAGCAGCGTGGTCACAAAACTGGCCCCGTAACGGGTGGAGACCTCACGGAGCCCCTGTATGAGCTCGGGTCTCAGATCCAGGTCCACGCGGTCGCCCCGGTAGGTCTTTTGACGTGGACGGACACGGTCGGTGGGCAGGTCCATGCGCGGAATGGGACCCTTGAAAAGCTCCAGCCAATAGTTCTCCACGCGCTCATGATCGGCGCTCTTGGCGAAGTCGATCATGGCAAGGCTGTAATCGCTGAACCGCTCTGCCGGCGGGAGCTCTACCGGCCTGCCCTGGACATGGGCGCTGTACAGGGCGCCGATCTCCATCATCATGATGCCCAGGCTCCAGCCATCGCAAACCACATGGTGGCCCGTAAGGCGCAGCAGGTGCGTGTCGCTCGCGGTCCGCAGGAGTTGGATGCGGATCAATGGGCCGTTCATCAGATCGAACGGCGTGGACATGTCCTGCTTGGCGATCTCCCGCAGTCGCGCTTCGCGAGCGGCTGCATCCAGCTGTGAAAGGTCTTCGGACCGCAGGTCGATGGGCAGTTGTTCGCTCACGATGAGGCGTGTGCCGCTCGCACTGACAGTGGAACGCAGGGCCTCATGCCGCTGGATCAGTTCCTCAATGGCCGTTCCCAGCGCATTTCGGTCCAGTTCACCCTTCAGCTCCAGGGAGACGCTTTCATTGTATGCGCAGGAGGCGTCATTGCCCATCTCCGAGGCCACGAAGACCTCCCGCTGAGCCTCCGTGGTGGGTATGGCACACTCGATCTGCGACCCCGCGAAAGGGTCGAAATCAACAGGTATGAACCGCGGTTCTTGGATGAACTTCTCCATGTTTCAAGCGCCGAAGCCTCGGCGTAGGTACTGTTCGATCAATTCTCGTCAAATTCCACCATCAGGTACTTGCCTTGGCGCCTCGGGTCCGGCACGAACCACGCAGGTTCTCCCTTCGGCGTGCGGCCCATGCGCGCACCCGGAACCGGTGGCTCCATCGCGCTGATCACGCGCTCGCTCAGCTTCCGCACATGGCCGCCGAGCACGCTGTTCACTGTGGGGATTGGGTAGGTGCGCTCCGGCATGAAGCCGCTCTCACGCAGCTCCTGGCAGGTCTTCTCCACCGCGTTGATGATGAACTCGATGTCGGCCGTGGTGTGCGCCGTTGTGATGAAGTGCGGGAAGTCCAGCACGTGAACGCCGTGGTAGCGCATCAGCATGAAGAAGAGCTCGGTGTAGTTGACGCTCTCGTCGTACTTGGTCTTGAACGCGCTGCCGAAATTGACCCAGCGGTAGGGGAGCTGGTATTTGTCGAAGAGCCCGTTCACGCGCGCCACCATGTCCTCGGTGATGGTGTTGAGGCGCTCCTGCAGTGCGGGGCCCTGCTCTTTCATGTACAGCAGCGCGGCCTTCATGGCGGCCAAGGTCAGCGGATGGCGGACGAAGGTGCCGGCGAAGTAGGTCACACCGGCGGGCGGCACGCTGTCGTCGCCGTATTGCCAGAAGCCGCCGTCGAGGGCGTCCATCCATTCGCTCTTGCCGATCATGGCGCCCACGGGCATGCCGCCACCGATCACCTTGCCGTAGGTGCCGATGTCGGCCTGGATGCCGAAGAGGCCCTGCGTGCCGTTGGGGTGCGTGCGGAATCCGGTGATCACCTCGTCGAAGATCAGCGCGGTGCCGTTCTCCTGGGTGATGCGGCGCACCTCGCGCAGGAAGTCCACCGGACGGAATTCCATGCGGCGGCTCTGCACCGGCTCCACCAGCACGGCTGCTGCTTCGTGGCAGCGCTGCTTGATGATCTCCAGGCTCTCGGGCGTTCCGTAGTCGAGCACGAGCATGTTCTGCACGGCCTCGGGCATGATGCCGGGCGCGCCGGGGTAGCTCCGCTTGCTCTTGCTGCCACGGATGATCACTTCGTCGTTGATGCCGTGGTAGCTTCCGCTGAAGGAGATGATGAGACTGCGGCCGGTCACCGTGCGGGCCATGCGCATGGCGCCGAGCACCGCTTCGGAACCGGTGTTGCACACTGCTGCACGATCGGCGCCGGTGAGTTCGCACAACAGCTTCGAGACCTCTGCGGCCAGCGGATGCATGGGGCCGATCTCGATGCCTTGCTCCAGCTGCTCGTGGCAGGCGTTCTTGATGAAGTCGGGCATGTAGCCGAACATCGAGCTGCCGAAGCCGCTCAGGATGTCCACGTACTCGTTGCCGTCGATGTCCCACAGGTGGCAGCCCACGCTCTTGTCCACCACCACCTGGTAGATGAGCTCCTTGGTCTGCGGCTTGAACCCGGTGACCACCCTTGGGTCGGCCATCGGCTTGCGGTTCTCTTGGGTGAAGGCTTTGCTCTTCGCCGTCTTCGCCACATAGCGCTTCACGAAAGCATCGAACCAAGCGCGCTGCTGCGGCGTCATGTCGTCCACCTTCTCCTTGCTGATGCGGGCCTGCGCGCCGAAGGCTTTCTTCAGTTCGGGGGCGTCCTCCAGGGCATTCACGGCTGGCGTGGCGGCGGCTGCGGGTCGACCATGGTCGACCCCTACGGCCGCGACACCGCCGGTCCAATGCGGCAGGATGTGATCCGCCAGCTTGTCCAGGTTCGGGAACTCTTCGTTCAGTTGCCGGAACGAGATCTTCACGCCGAACTTCTTGCTCAACGAGGTGGCAACCTGCGTGAGGAAGAGCGAATCGAGGCCCATCTCCAGGAAGGTCTCCTCGTTGCTCGCCTCCGCCAGTTCAAGGCCGGAGCTCTCTTCCAGCAGGTGCTTGATCTGCGCGATGAGTTGCTCCTTTGGAGAAAGGCTGGCATCCACTTGGTCGGTGGACTTGGTGGATTCGGTGGCCACACCGTGTCTACCCTGTCCACCCGAGACAGCCTGCAATGCCACAGGCTCCACCCAGTGACGGATGCGCTCGAAGGCGTAGGTCGGCATCGAGATGCGGCACCGCTCCTCGCGCTCATAGAGCGTGTTCCAGTCGATGAGCACGCCGCTCTGCCACAGGCCGCCCACGGCCTTCAGCAGTTGCGTGAGCTCGTTGCCGTTGCCGGCGGAATCGCCCAGCGAAGGCACGGCCACCTGCTTCTTGTTGTCGGTGCTCTGCTGGCGCGCGAGCGTGGTCGCCGTGGTGCGCGGGCCGACTTCGAGCATCACGCGGTCGGCGTCGGCCCAAGCGAATTTCACGGCTTGCGCGAAGCGCACCGTGGCGCGCAGGTGATCGCTCCAGTACTTCGGCGAGGTGGCCTCGTCATCCTTCAGCCATTCGGCGGTGACGGTGCTGACGATGGGGATGCGCGGTGCGTTGAGCTTCACGCCCTCCACCACCTTGCGGTAGGGCTCCACGATGGCGTCCATCATGGGGCTGTGGAAGGCGTGGCTGGTCACCAGCAGCTTGCAGGTGATGCCGTCCTTCTCCAACTCGGCCTGCAGCGCGGCGATCGCCTCGTGCGGACCGCTGGCCACGCATAGCTGCGGACCGTTGTTCGCAGCGATGCTGCAACCGGCGGGCAATCGCTTCAGCACATCCTCTTCCGCCGCGCGCACGCTGAGCATGCTGCCGCCGGGCAGTTCCTGCATCATGCGGCCACGATTGGCCACGAGCTTCACGGCATCCTCCAGAGAGAACACACCGGCCAGGCAAGCCGCGGCGAACTCGCCGATGCTGTGGCCCATCATCGCATCCGGCGTGATGCCCCAGTGCATCCACAGCTTCGCGAGGCTGTAGTGCATGGTGAAGAGCGAGGCCTGCGTGTAGATGGTCTGCTTGAGTTGTTCAGCGGCCTTCTCCTCTTCGCCCGCGTTCGGGAAGATGATGGCCTTCAGGTCGGTGCCGAGCTCGTTGCTGATGAGCGCGCAGCAGCGATCGAAGTGCTGCTTGAAGACGGGCTCGCTGTCGCAGAGGTCGCGGCCCATGTTCACGTATTGCGAGCCCTGGCCGGGGAACATGAACACCACGCCGGGCGCGGCCTCGTGCAGCTCGCGCGTGCCGATCAGGTTGGTGTCCTTGTTGGCGATGGCCTCGATCACCTCGCCGTGCGAACCGCCCACGATCAGGCGGCGGTGCTTGAAGTGGCGGCGGCCCACCTGCAGGGTGTAGGCGGCGTCGGCCAGGTTGGCTTCCGGATGCGCTTCGAGCCAGGCACGGAGATTCTCCGTCATGGCATCGAGACTGGTCTTGCTCTTCGCGCTGAGCAGGAAGAGCTGCTTGCTGCGCGAGGCGCTGGATGCAGCGGCTACCGGCGGCTCTGTGAGGATCACGTGCGCATTGGTACCGCCCACCCCGAAGGACGAAACGCCCGCGATGCGCGGCTTGCCCGGCACGCGCGGCCAGGCGAGGTTGTCCTGCGCCACGCGGAACGG
>CAZJTB010000032.1:0-5572 GCA_964548485.1 uncultured Chryseobacterium sp.
ACGTTGGGCAGGTTGGGGTCGCTGATGCTGAAATTGAAGCAGAAGTTGCCCGACTCGCACACCTGGATCGCGCGCGGACCCAGTTGCACGGCATTGCCCGTGAGGCCCGTGACCACGCCAGTGGCGGGATTCGGCGGATCGTTGGAGCACGGATAGGCCACGAACTGCATATCGCGCATCACCGAGCCCACCAGCACGCCGTTCACCCAGGGGTTCACCTGCACCACCACCACCCAATTGCCCTGCACATTCAAGGTGAAGTTGGCCTCTCCCGTCACCGGATTCAGGGTCAATCCCGGTATCGGCTGCTGGAAGGTGTAAGGGTTCACATAGGGGATCGGATTCCCGTTCAACCCCATGGCATTGATGAGCACGTAGCTGAGCGAGTCGCCCTCCGGGTCCCAGGCGCCGAAGCTGTAGGTGATGGGATAGCCCATGCACACGTAGGGGATGGCGGTGTTGCTGAATTGCGGGGAGTTGTTGCAGGGATTCACCAGCGTGTTCAGCACGGCGCGGATGTAGGTGCGCTGCGTGCCGGGATTCTGCAGGTTGATGATGGCGTTGTTCCGGTAGATGTTGGTGTACGAGATCGTCCAGGAGTTGCATGGCGCCAGCGTGATCACGCCGGTGTAGGTGAACTGCTGGATGCCCGGGAGCGGACCGCCGTTGCAGGTGCTTTGGGGCAGCTGCGCGCCGCAGAGCTGGCTGATCTCGGTGGGGCCGCTGTGCGTCGCCGTCATGCTCGTATTACCGCACGGGCTGGTGAGCTGCAGGGTCACGCTCGGGTCCACGTTGATGCCCGCGCAGTCGCGGTACACCATGAGGGTGATCCGGTACTGGTTGTTGCCGAGGCAGGTCCAGTAGATCTCGCCGCCTGAGAAGTGCGTGGCGTTCGCCGCGAAGGCGAGGCATCCAAGGATGAGCAGGAGTAGCGATCGGACCATGCGGCGCGGCGGACGGGGTTGACCCGTGCGTTCCTACGCTGCCTGCCGCGCTCCGGTTTCCTAGGCCTTGTCCCGCGCGGGTTCCAAGCGAATGGCCATCGCTCTCGGAAAGCCGCGCATGGCCCGCGCCGCGGTTCCCGCCGGGCCGGCCTCGAGGTTCGTCGAATACCGAACGGATCGTGCCTTCGCTCAGCCGAGCGCCACATCCAGCACCATCATCACGATGAAGCCACCAATGAAGCCCAGCGTGGCGATATCGGTGTGCTTGTCCTGCTGGGTCTCGGGGATCACTTCCTCAACCACCACGTAGATCATGGCGCCGGCCGCGAAGGCGAGCGCATAGGGCAGCACGGCCTGCATATGGATCACGGCCACCGCGCCCAGCACGCCGGCGATCGGCTCCACGATGGCGCTGAGCTGGCCGTACCAGAAGCTGCGCAGCTTGCTCACGCCTTGGCGCCGCAGCGGCATGCTCACGGCGAATCCTTCCGGGAAGTTCTGCAGGCCGATGCCGATGGCCAGCGCCACCGCGCCGCCGATGCTCGCTTCGGGCATGCCGGCTGCCACACCGCCGAAGAGCACGCCCACGGCCAAGCCCTCGGGGATGTTATGCAGCGTGATGGCCAACACCAGCAAGGTGGTGCGGTGCCAGTTCGTGGGCACGCCCTCGCTGCGGCTGGGCTCGAAGTTGATGTGCAGGTGCGGCAGCAGCTTGTCCAGCGCGAAGAGGAACAGCGCGCCGGCCGCGAAGCCGATGGCCGGTGCCAGCCAAGGGATGTTGCCCAGGCGCTCGCTGATCTCGATGCTGGGCATGAGCAGGCTCCAGAAGCTGGCCGCCACCATCACCCCGCCGGTGAAGCCCAGCATGCCATCGAGCCATTTGCGCGAGGCATTGCCGAAGAAGAAAACCAGGCCTGCGCCGCAGGCGGTCACGAACCAGGTGAAGGTGGTGGCCAGGAAGGCGCCCATCACCGGGTCGATGCGGCCGAAGAAGTCAAGTACCTGGTTCATGCCGGCTCCACTTGCAGGTGATGGCTCACATCCTTGCTCAGGCTGAACGAGGCGCCGCTCTTCGGCTTCACATCCATGCTGCCGTCGAAGGCATGGACCTCGAGCACGGTGAGCTGCGTGCCGATGCGCAGCCCTTTCACGTCGAGCAGGCGCAGCAGCCCATCGGTGGTCTCGCTCACCGCTGCTATGCGCACAGTGTCACCCTGCGCGCAGCTGCTCAGCCGCACCGTCCTCCGCGCGCGGATGCGTCCCTGTCGGTCAGGGATCGGGTCGCCGTGCGGGTCGAATGCCGGGCGGCCCAGGTACTCGTCCAGCTTGTCGATGAGCTTCTCGCTGGCCACATGCTCCAGCTGCTCCGCCACCTCGTGCACCTCGTCCCACCCGAATGCCAGGCGCTCCACCAGGAAGGTTTCCCAGAGCCGGTGCCTGCGCACCAGCTGAAGCGCGATGGCCTCGCCCTTCGGGGTGAGCCGCACGCCGTGGTAGGGCTCGTGCCGCAGCAGCTTCTTCTCGGCCAGCCGCTTCAGCATGTCCGTTACGCTGCTGGCCTTGGTGCTGAGCCGATCGGCGATGTTCTTGGTGAGGGCGCGCTCATCGGCCTGTAGCAGCGCGTGCACGGCCTTCAAATGGTCTTCCTCGCTGCGGGTGAGCATGGGCGCGAATGTAAACGTATTTTAGACATGTCTAAATCCAGGATTACATTTGCCGCATGTTCAGGTGGCATGCCCTGCTGCTCGCCGCGCTACCGGCCTTGGCCTGGGGGCAATGCGGGGCGCGCGGCGCGGTGCATGGCCCGCAAGGCCCGGTGCCCTTCGCGAGCATCGCGGTGGAGGGCCAGCCGAAGGGCGCCAGCGCCGACGCGCAGGGGCGGTTCGCGCTGGAAGGGCTTCCGTGCGGCGCGGTGCGGCTGGCCGTTAGCGCGGTGGGATTCGCCAAGCGGGTGGTCACCGTGCAGCCGGGGCAAGGAGAGCTCGCGATCCGCTTGGAGGCCGAGGCAGCCGAGTTGGAGGAGGTGGTGGTCACCGGCAGCTTGCGCGAGGTGTCGCGCGATGCGAGCCCGGTGCCAGTGGAGCTCATCACCCCGCGCCTCTTCCGTAGGAATCCCTCGCCGGCGCTGTTCGATGCGGTGGGCATGGTGAACGGCGTCCGCCCGCAGGTGAATTGCAGCGTGTGCAGCACGGGCGACATCCACATCAACGGGATGGAAGGGCCGTACACGATGGTGCTGATCGATGGCATGCCCATCGTGAGCGGATTGAGCACGGTGTATGGCCTCAGCGGGATCCCCACCAGTTTGATTGAGCGGGTGGAGGTGGTGAAGGGACCCGGCAGCGCGCTCTATGGGAGCGAGGCCATGGGCGGCACCATCAATGTGATCACGAGGGACCCCGCGCTGGCGCCGAAGGTGAGCGCCGATGCCATGACCACGGGCTGGCAGGAGCGCAGCCTTGACATCGGCGCGCGCATAGGGCGGGAGCGCGTCATGGGGCTCTTCGGACTCAACGGCTATTGGTACGATGCGCCGCGCGATGGGAACGGCGACGGCTTCACGGACCTTACCCTTCAGAAGCGCGCATCCCTCTTCACCAAATGGAGCGTACGGCGCGAGGCCCGACGGGTGGCCAGCTTAGCGGCGCGCCATGTGCATGAGGACCGCTGGGGCGGGCAGATGGATTGGACCCCGGCCTTCGCGGGCAGCGACAGCATCTATGGAGAGTCCATCGCCACACGGCGCTGGGAGCTGATCGGGCAGTACCAGTTGCCGATGGCCGAGCGCATCGTCGCACAGATGAGCTGGAACCGCCATCAGCAGCGCAGCTGGTACGGGTCCAGGCCATTCAACGCCGATCAGGATGTGCTCTTCGCGCAACTGCTCTGGAGCCATCGCTATGGCATGCGGCACACGGTGCTCGCAGGCGCGGCGTTCCGGCACACGCGATATGCGGATGATACCCCGGCCGCCTTCATGCCCGAGGGCAGCGCCGCTCCGGCCCGCAGGCCCCTTCCGGGCCTCTTCCTGCAGGATGAATGGTCGCTGACCGATGCGCATGCGCTCCTGCTCGGGTACCGCGCGGACCATGACCGCGACCATGGCCTGGTGCATTCGCCCCGCTTCGCGTGGAAATACGCGCCCAGTGGCCGGTTCGCCTTGCGGGGCAGCTTCGGCACAGGTTACCGCGTGGTGAACCTCTTCACCGAGGAGCATGCCGCGCTCACCGGCGCGCGCACCGTGGTGCTTGCCGAGGCGCTGCGGCCGGAGCGATCGGTGAACGGCACCGTGAATGCCGTGCGGCGCTGGCCGGGCGAACGCCGCGCGCTCACCCTCGATGCATCGGCCTTCATCACACGCTTCGGCAACCGCATCCTGCCCGATTACGAAAGCGACCCGGACCGGATCATCTACCGCAACCTGTCGGGCCATGGCATCACCCGGGGCATCAGCCTCAACCTGGAGGCGCGCCTCGGTCGGTATTGGCGAGGCATGGCGGGCGCCACCTGGCTTCAGGCCTTCATCGAGGAGCACAGGCGCTCCAGGGAGCAGCTGCTCACGCCCCCGTTATCGGGCACCTTCACCATCGCCTACGAGCGCAAGCCAGTGGGCGTCATCGATCTAACGGGCCAGTGGTACAGCCCCATGCGCCTTCCCGTGCAGCCGAACGATTTCAGGCCGGCCCGTTCACCGTGGCACCTGATCGCGAACGCGCAGTACCGCCGTGCCCTTGGCGATCGCATCGAACTCTATGGAGGCGTGAAGAACCTGCTCGACTTCGTGCCGCGCGACCCGATCATGCGGCCCTTCGACCCCTTCGACCGGCAGGCCGGCGATTCGGAGGCGAACCCCAACGGCTACACCTTCGATACGGCCTACATGTATGCTCCCATGCAGGGGCGACGGTGGTTCGTGGGCCTGCGTTATGCGCTGAATTGAGCCCCGCGAAGCGAACCGTTACCATGCCTAACGGGTTATGCGTGCGATATCCATGAATACTCGAGGCTTTGGATGGAGACGGCTGAGAACCATGGCTCCTCATGCGGTGATCTATTCAAGCCACTGTTGAATCTTCAACACGCAACCCCGCCAACGTTCAACATCCAACCCCCAACCTACCTTCACCCCATGTTCCTCAAGCGCCTGCTCTACTACCTGAACCCGGCCACGCTTTTCGGCAAGCCGAATCCGGACTTCAACCTGCGCTTCATGCACGGTATCAACCGCATCAGCATCCTGCTCTTCCTGGTTTGCATCGTGATCATGGTGGTGCGGGGCTTGTCGAGGTGAATGCCATGCGCGAGGCCGAGTTCATCCGGCTCGATCACCAGGGGCGCCTGGACGCATTGAGGGCCGAGGGCGAGTACATCGGCTCGCGGGGCCATGGCGGCCATCGCGTCCACCTGTACCGCATGAACGGTTTCTTCTGCGAGCTATGGATGCGGATCGGATTGGACCAGGTGGAATGGATCGAGGTGGCGCGCAGCACGGAGGTGCTTAGCGAGTACGTGCGCATGGACCTGAAGGACCTTTGAGGTTGGCCTTGCGCTAATCGGCGCTGTAGGCCGGGTCAGTGAGGAAGGTGCTATCGGTGAGCGCATGCAGGAATGCGATCAATTGCCGGGTC
>CAZJTB010000032.1:5611-11849 GCA_964548485.1 uncultured Chryseobacterium sp.
ATTGCCCATGCGCGGATCGGTGTTCACCCCGGCATGCACGCCCTGACTGTAGAAGGCCAGCACCTCTTCCAGTGTTGCGAAGCGCCCGTCGTGCATGTACGGCGCCGTTACGGCCACATTGCGAAGCGAAGGCACCTTGAAACGGCCCATGTCCTCCGGCCGGCCGGTGACGGCGCCGAGCCCCAGGTCGGGATAATCACCTGGTGAGCGCGCTGGATCCAGGCCGTTGTTGCTGAAGGTGCGATTGGTGCCCAAGGCATCGCGGTCCGTGGTGTGGCACTGCAGGCAGTCGCCTTTGTCCTGCTCATTGGCGAGCACGAAGCCGGCGAACTCCTCATCGGTCATGCGGATCTCACGGCGCAGCGCGCGGTCGTATCGGCTGTTGGCCGAGATCAGTGTGCGCAGGAACTGCGCGATGGCGCGTGCCGCCAGCAAGCTATCGGCCTCGGGCGTGCCGAAGGCATCCTGGAACAGGGCCGCTTAATGCCCTGCCGCATTGATCCGGGCGATGGCCGATGGCCAGTCGCTGCCGAGCTCATCGCGCTCGCGTACCGGATGCAGCACCTGCTCTTCCAAGGTGCGCGCGCGCCCATCCCAGAAGAAGGCCGGATACCAGGCCAGGTTGAAGAGCGGAGGCGTGTTGCGCTTCATGCGCGCGCCGTCGTGCCCGATGCTGAAGCGCTCAGGTCCGCCGCTGAAGGCGAAGCGCTGCTGATGGCAGCTGGCACAGGAGAGCGTGCCGTCACGGCTCAGGATGGGGTCGTGGAACAGCTTCCGGCCCAAGGCGGCTCCTTCCACCGTTACAGGATTATCCGCAGCAGCGGGCATCTCGGGGAAATACGCAAGAGGCTTGAACGGGTATGGCGTGGGCCGCTTCACCTGGAAGCCCAGCAATGCGCATGCGCCGAACAGCAGCGCCGCTTCCCGTGCCCGCATGGTTCACTCCTTGATGAGCATGACCGGCACGGTGCGCTCATCTAGGTTGGTGCGCACGCGGATGAAGTACCTGCCCGGGGGATGGCGGCCTATGTCGATGCCGAAGCGCACCGGGCTCAAGCCATGGCGCTGCACCGTTCGCCCATTGGCATCGAGCACTTCGATCTCCTCGATCACATGATAGCCATCGTGCTTGCGCGTCTCTATGCGGAGCAATCCACTGGTGGCCGTTGGATTCACCGTGATGTAGTCCTCCTGCTCGGGCTCCTTCACCGTATGCACCATCGTCAGCGCGACGATCATGTTGTCGATCATCCGGCCGTCCTGCTGCGTGTCGTTGGCATCGGCCCGGTGCACAAAGCGCAGCCTGAGGGTGTCCATGCCCATGCCCCACATCCACGAGAGGTCGAGGCAGAACCAGATGTTGCGCCAGGTGGTGTCCGTGCCCGTGAAAACGGGCGTGCCGTCGGGCAGCGAACCCTGGTTGACCGGGTCGAAGCCATAGAGGTTGTAGGTGTACATGCTCGTGAAGGCATTCTCCCAGTTGAGGCCATCGCCGGAGAACTCGATGGTGCCTCCATCAGCGCCTGCCTCGTAGTCGAGTTTCTGCATCCATTGCACGGCGTAGATGCCCCAGAACCAGGGCAGCACGGGAGCCTAGAGGATGCAGGTTGAGGTATCGTCCGGGGCGTAAGACGCCAAGGTGTCCGTGAGCAGGGCCTTGGGCGGGGTGTAGGCGGATGAGAAGACCGCCTTATGCGGTTCGCCCACCATCCACGGGCTTACCGTGTCGTTTGGGAGGGCATACAGCACCGAGTTGGCCGGGTCCGTGTTGGCGCCGTCGAAATACTGCTCGTAGTACTGGGCCAGTAGCGGGACGCGGCTGAAGAATGCCAGAAGGAGCAGAGATCTCATCATGGCTGGCTGGTATGGATGGCTGAAGCTACGGACAGGGCGACGAGCTGATCCGCTGCCCCGGCTGCTATCCATTCCAGATCCGCCAGCTCGCTTCCGCTTGGGCGTGCAGCATCTGCAGCCCGTTGGCGACCGCCGCGCCGCGTCGCTTACCCTCGCTCAGGAAGGCCGTCTCCGCCGGGTTGTAAACAAGGTCGATGAGCAGATGCTTGGGGCCGATGGCCTCGTAGGGTATCGCCGGCATCGTTTCGGCATGGGGGTGCATGCCAAGGGGCGTGGTGTTGATGATGAGGGTGCACACGCTCACCACGATTGGCTCCACCAGGTCATAGGTGATGTCGCCGCGCTCGCGGCTCCGGCTCACCACGCGGAATCGGATGCCCTGCTCGCGCAGCGCGAAGGCCACCGCGCGGCTGGCCCCGCCGCTGCCCAGCACCAGCGCGCGCGGCTTCGGCCCGTGCAGCAAGGGTGCCAGCGTCTGCCGGAAGCCCTCCACATCAGTGTTGTGGCCGATGAGGCGGCCGTCTTCGATGCGGATGGTGTTCACCGCGCCCACGGCGGCAGCGAGCGGGTCCACCGCATCGAGCAGGGGCATCACGGACTGCTTGTAGGGGATGGTGACGTTGAGGCCGCGCAGGCCGGGCGTGCTGCCGATCAGCGAGCGCAGGTCATCCGCACGGTCCAGCTCGAAGAGGTCGTAGCGGCGGTCGGTGAACCCTTCACGCTCGAACTTCTCCGCGAAGTAGCGCTGGCTGAAGGAGTGGGAGAGGGGCTTGCCAATGAGGCCGTACCGGATCATGCGCGCGGTGGTGCGAAGCGCTCGAGCACGAGCAGCAGCGACGCGCCCACCAACGCGAGCAGCACCGCCTCTAGTATCTGGGGGTCCTTGGCGGTGATGCCAAGGGCGGAGTCGATCTCCGTGATGATGGCGTAATCGCCGGGCCAGATGCTGCGCGTGATGAAGGGCTCCAGGTGCTCATCGGGCCTGCCCGCATGCACGATGCGCGTGCTCAGCACCTGCTTCCACGGCCATACGATGTAGAGCGAGCCGAGCAGGAAACCGGTGAGGGTGGCCACCGTGATGTCGTGCTGGCGCGTGAACATCCAGTTGAGCAGGCGCGAGAAGGCCATGAGGCCGAAGGCGCACCCCGCGCCGAACACTGCGATCAGGCGCAGGTCCAGGCCCTTGATGGCCGTCATCACCGGCAGGTAGGCGCCCAGCAGGAGCAGGATGAATGAGCCGCTGATGCCGGGCAGGATCATGGCGCAGATGGCGATGGCCCCGGCCATGAAGTAGAAGGCGAGCGAATCGCTGGCGGTGCCCGGCTCGGCCAGGCCGATGTAGAGCGCGACGCACGCCCCCACCAGCAGGCCCAGGGCCGGACCAGCGCCCCACCGCTTCACCAGTCTTCCGCAAAGCCACACGCTGGTGGCGATCAGGCCGAAGAAGAAGCCCCAGATGAGCACGGGATGCTCCTTCAGCGCCCAGGTGATGGGGCGGACCAGCAGCAGGATGCTGGTGCCGATGCCCGCGATGAGGGTGGCCAGGAAGTCGCCGTTGGCCTGCCGCCACGCGCCTTTGATGCCGCTGCGGCGCAAGGCGGCCAGTGTATCGGGGCCGATGCCCTTGATGCTGCGTAGCAGTTCCTCGTAGATCCCTGAGATGAAAGCGATGGTGCCGCCCGAGACGCCGGGCACCACGTCGGCCGCGCCCATGGCCATGCCCTTCAGGAAGAGCTTCACGCGCTCGCGCAGGTTCAACATCTCAGTCGCAGTTCAGCGCCTCCACCTCGGCATTCCACGCGGCTATGCCGCCCTTGAGGTTCATCAGCCCGTCGAAGCCATAGCGTGATTCCAAGGCATGGATCACCGCTGCCGCGCGATTGCCGCTCCTGCAGTGGAAGATCACGGGCACATCGCGCCGGATCTCCGCGATGCGCCCCACCACCTCGCCCATGGGCATGGGCAGGCCGCCGATGGTGCAGGCCTCCAGCTCGTAGGGCTCGCGCACATCGATCAGCTGATGCGGGGCTCCGGTCTCGCGCATGCGCTTCAACTCAGCGCAAGTGATCTCTTTCATGGCCGAAGTGGATTGGGCAGGCGGTAGGGGTTTGCGCGCATCACTCAGGCTTCACCTGCTTCAGCTTCTCGGCCACTTCTTCGGGGAGGTACTGGAAGAAGGTGTCGCCGCGCAGGCCGAGGCGCAGCGTCTCCAGCGCGATCACCTCGTCGCCGACGATGTTGCCCAGGTTCACATTGGCGCCCAGCTGCTTGATGAACCAGACCTGCTGCGGCTTCTGCGGGGCCTCCCAGAGGATGTCCTTGGCAGCCACCTTGGCCAGGATGCGGTTCACCAGCTGGGTGTGCGCATGGCCACTGGGCCGGTAGATGCCCACCGTGCCGCTCTCGCGGGCCTCAGCGATCACCTTCCAGCTGCCCGCATCCAGCTCCGCGCGCATCATGCTCACCCATTTCGAAGGACTGATGAGGATGCCGCTCTCCTTGCTGCCCACCTCGCTGAGCACGCGGTAGTGCTTCGCCAGGTCGGCGATGTACTTGCACTTCTCCTTGGCGGTCATGTTGATGGAGCCGTCGCTCACCTCCACGGTGTCGAGCCCCAGGCGATCAACGTGCCTGCGGTAGTCCTTGTACTGCCCGCGCGCCACGTAGGCCTCGAAGAGGGTGCCGCCGAGATACACCTGGATGCCCGCCGCCTGGTAGAGCTTCACCTTCTCGTGCACCCGGGTGCTGACCAAGGAGGTGCCGAATCCGAGCTTCACCAGGTCGATCAACGGCCCGCTGCTGTCGATGAGGTCCTCGGCCTGCCGCAGGGCAAGGCCCTTGTCCATCACCATGGTAACGCCTTCGTCGCGCGGTTTGGCGGCGCGCAACGGGATGTGCGTGAGGCTGCTCATCGCTGGTGAAGATGCAGCAAATGGATCACTTGCGGCATCAGCTGGGCCTCGGGGAAGGTCTCGATGAACTGCTTGTGCGCGGCGTGGTCCGTTACCAGCGCCTCCTCGAGCTCCACCAATCCTTGCTGCAGGAGGCCGCAGCGCAGCAGATAACCCGCCAGGCGGAAGCGGAACCGCGCATCGAGCCGGTGTATGCTCTCCGCATCGCGCAGCACCACGATGGCCGATTCGGGCCCCTTGAGGTTGGCCATCAGGTCGGCGTGGTCGAGCCATGCGTCCAGGTTGCCCGCGTCGAGCGCATGCACCCGCAGGTAGGCCGTGATGGATTCCTCGTAGCGATGGGCGCGGCTCAGCGCGCTGGCCAGGTAGTACCACGCATCCGCATGGTCGGGCTGCAGGCGCACGGCCACCTCCAGGTCGCGCACGGCCTCCGGGAAGCGGCCCTGGATGTCCTCCACCACGCCCCGACCGATCCATGCGTCGATCCAGTTCGGGTCGAGCGCGATGGCCTGGTCGTAGTGGATCATGGCCTGCTCATACCGCTCCATCTTCTCGTAGCACTCGCCGATGTAGCTGAAGGTGACAGCATGCGGGCCGTCGATACGCAGCACCTCCTCATAGCAGCCGATGGCTTGCGGGTAATGGCCGAGCAGCAGGAAGTTGCGCGCCTTGCTGTATAGCGCCGAGCTGAATCCCTCGTCGATGGCCAGACAGAGGTCGAGCGCCTCGTTGCTCTCCTTGAAGCGCTCCAATTGGGCAAGCGCATTGCCCAGGTTGTACCACGCCACGAAGCTGTACGGGTGCTCGTTGGTGAATTCCTGGAAATAGGAGACGGAGGCCTGCTGGGCATCGGACAGCTCGAAGCAATGCGCGAGTTCGTACAGCGCCGCCTCATTCTCCGGGTTGATGGACAGTGCTTGCTTGAGGTGCTCGATGGCCTGCTCGCGGGCGCCGATGCTCTCCAGCTCGAACGCGAGATCAACGAGGATCTCATCACGCCCCTCTTCCGAAAGGTCGAAAGCCCTGCGGTAGTGCTCAATGGCCCGCCGCGGATTGCGCATCTGGCTGAAGATGGCCGCTTTGTGCAGGTGCACCTCCGCGCTGAAGGGCTCGATGCGAGCCAGGCTGTCCAGCACCTCAAGCGCCCGGCTCAGCCGGCCCATGTTGATGAGCACCACGGCCTCGCTGTACATCAGGTCGATGGAGCCCGGGTGCTGGGCCTTGGCGAAGTCGAGGGCCTCCTTGGCGCGCCGCGAGTCGCTCGCCTCCAGGTAGTGGTCGATGATGAGCTCGAGGTCCTCGACGTCGAAATAGGCCTTGCCCTTGCGGGCCTTCATCTCCTCGTACCGCTGCACGCAGGAGGCCTGTCGGCCCCGGTCGGCAGCGGGCTGGTTTCCGTCACTCATGCAAAGAGCGCTCACCGCGCTTCCCGACAAAATTAGCGGAAGCGCTCCGAGGCGGATGGCGTTCAG
>CAZJTB010000033.1:0-11664 GCA_964548485.1 uncultured Chryseobacterium sp.
GAGCGCATCGAAAGCACGCACACCACGCCCGATGTGTTGAAGCTGAACGAACTGCTCGCCCGCATGGTGGAGGAGGGGTGCACGCACTGCTTCCTGGAGGTGAGCTCGCACAGCGTGGTGCAGGAGCGCATCGCCGGACTGGAGTTCACCGGAGGCGTGTTCACCAACCTCACGCACGACCATCTCGACTACCACGGCACCTTCGCCAACTACCTCGCCGCGAAGAAGCGCTTCTTCGATCAGCTGCCCGAGGAGGCCTTCGCGTTGGTGAACGCGGACGATGCGCACGGGTCGGTGATGCTCCAGAACACCCGCGCCGCGCGCCGCACCTATGCGCTGCGCGGCCCCGCCGACCACCGGGCGCGCATCATCGAGAACCAACTGACCGGTCTGCACCTGGAGATCGACGGGCACGACCTGTACACGCGCATGGTGGGCGCCTTCAATGCGAGCAATCTGCTCGCCGTGTACGCCACCGCGATGCTGCTGGGCGAGCGCCCGCTGGACGTGCTCACCGCGCTGAGCGACCTGCACCCTCCGCGTGGCCGCTTCCAGCATGTACGCGGTGCCAGCGGCATCGTGGGCATCGTGGATTACGCCCACACGCCCGATGCGCTGAAGAACGTGCTCTCCACCATCCGCGAGGTGTGCACGGGGGACGAGCGGGTGATCACCGTGGTGGGCTGCGGCGGCGACCGCGACCGTGCTAAGCGCCCGGTGATGGCGCGCATCGCGGCGGAGCTCAGCGATGTGGTGGTGCTCACCAGCGACAATCCACGCAGTGAGGACCCCATGGCCATCATCCAGGAGATGAAGGCGGGCATCAGCGGGGGACACAAGCACGTGTTCGTGAACGCCGACCGGCGCGAGGCCATCCGCCAGGCGGCGGGCATGGCGCGCCCGGGCGATGTGCTGCTCGTGGCGGGCAAGGGCCATGAGACCTATCAGGAGATCGCCGGGGTGAAGCACCCCTTCGATGATGCCGCGGTACTGCAGGAGACACTCGCCACAACCACCTCCAGCTGATGCTCTACCACTTCTTCCAGACCATCGGTTCGGACCTCCCCGGCAGCGGGGCCTTCAACTACATCAGCTTCCGGGCGGCCATGGCCGTGATGGTCTCGCTGATCATCACCCTCTGGTTCGGCAAGGGCATCATCCGCCTGCTGCGCCGCATGCAGGTGGGCGAGACCGTGCGCGACCTCGGCCTGGAGGGCCAGCTCTCCAAGCAGGGCACGCCCACCATGGGCGGCCTCATCATCCTCGCGGCCACCATCATCCCCACGCTGCTCTTCGCCAAGCTCACCAACATCTACATCATCCTGCTGCTGGTGAGCACCGTGTGGATGGGCGGCATCGGCTTCCTCGACGACTACATCAAGGTCTTCAAGAAGGACAAGCGGGGCCTCGCGGGCCGCTTCAAGGTGGTGGGGCAGGTGGGCCTGGGCATCATCGTGGGGGCCACGGTCTATTTCCATCCGGAGATCCGCACGCGCGTGGAGATCCCCGAGGTGCTGGCCGAGCAGCTCAACCAGCAGGATGTGCACACCATCACCGAGGAGGATGGCACCGTGCACTACATGCTCAACCGCAAGTCGCCCAACACCACGATCCCCTTCGTGAAGGGCAACGAGTTCAACTACAGCACGCTCCTGAAGCCCTTCGGCGCGCAGGCCCGCCAGTACACCTGGGCCGTGTACATCCTCATCGTCATCTTCATCATCACCGCGGTCAGCAACGGCGCCAACATCACCGACGGCCTCGATGGCCTGGCCACCGGAACCAGCGCCATCATGGTGCTCACGCTGGGCATCCTCGCCTACGTGAGCGGCAACATCATCTTCTCAAACTACCTCGACATCATGTACATCCCCGGCTCGGGCGAGCTGGCGGTGTTCATCGGCGCGCTGCTCGGCGCGTGCATCGGGTTCCTCTGGTACAACGCCTACCCCGCGCAGGTCTTCATGGGCGACACCGGCTCGCTGGCGCTGGGCGGCATCATCGCCACGCTGGCCATCCTGGTGCGCAAGGAGCTGCTGATCCCGGTGCTCTGCGGGGTCTTCCTCGTGGAGAACCTGAGCGTGGTGATGCAGGTCTCGTACTTCAAGTGGACCAAGCGCAAGTACGGCGAGGGGCGGAGGATCTTCCTGATGTCGCCGCTGCACCACCACTTCCAGAAGAAGGGCATCCACGAGAGCAAGATCGTCGCGCGCTTCTGGATCGCGGGCATCATGCTGGCCGTGGTCTCCATCGTAACCCTGAAGCTCCGCTAGCGATGGTGATCCTGGGCGCGCAAGAGAGCGGGGTGGGGGCGGCGAGGCTGGCCAAGCGGCGCGGCCTGGACGTGTTCGTGAGCGATGCGGGCCCCATCAAGCCCGACTACCGCGCCATGCTCGAGAAGGAGGGCATCGACTACGAGGAGGGCGGGCACACCGCCGCGCGGGTGCTCGAAGCCGATGAGATCGTGAAGAGCCCGGGCATCCCCGACAGCGCCGCCCTGGTGCGCGCGGCCGCCGAGCGTGGCATCCCCGTGATCAGCGAGATCGAGCTGGCCTGGCGCTATTGCAGCGGGCAGGTGGTGGGCATCACCGGCAGCAACGGCAAGACCACCACCACGCTGCTCACGCACCACATCCTGCGGCGCGCCGGCCTCGATGTGGCCGTGGGCGGCAACGTGGGCAACTCCTTCGCCGGGCTCATCGCCGATGGCGACAACGCCTGGTACGTGCTCGAGCTGAGCAGCTTCCAGCTCGATGGCATCCGCGACTTCCGCCCGCGCGTGGCCATGCTGCTCAACATCAGCCCCGACCACCTTGAGCGCTACGGCCACAGCATGGAGCGCTACACCGCCAGCAAGTTCCGCATCGCCATGAATCAGGGCGAGGGCGACCACTTCATCCACGGCGCCGATGATCCCGTGATCGCCGCCTGGATCGGTGGGCACGCCATCAGGCCCCGCCGCTGGCCCTTCAGCATCGAGCGCCATGTGCCCGAGGGCGCATGCCTCATCGACGACCACACCCTTCAGATCACCACCAACCAAACCACTTTCCACATGAGCATCCAAGAACTCGCGCTGCAAGGCCGCCACAACCTCTACAACAGCATGGCCGCCGGCATCGCCGCGCGCGTGCTCGACATCCGCAGCGAGGTGGTGCGCGAGAGCCTGAGCGACTTCCAGAACGTGGAGCACCGACTGGAGCGCGTGGCCACCGTGCACGGCGTGGAGTTCATCAACGACAGCAAGGCCACCAACGTGAACAGCGCCTGGTACGCCCTGGAGAGCATGCGCCAGCCCGTGATCTGGATCGCCGGCGGCGAGGAGCACGGCAACGACTACAGCCAGCTGGTGCCGCTGGTGAAGCAGAAGGTGAAGGCGATCGTGTGCCTGGGCAAGGACAACAGCCGCCTGAAGGAGGCCTTCGGCGCGCTGGTGAAGGACATGGTGGAGACCACCACCGCGCAGCAGGCCGTGCAGGCCGCCTATGCGCTGGCCGAGGAGGGCGACGCCGTGCTGCTGAGCCCCGCCTGCAAGAGCTTCGACCTGTTCGCCAACTACGAGGAGCGCGGGCGCGCCTTCAAGGCCGCCGTGCGCGCGCTGTGAACCGCTCAACACGCATCACCATGGAACAGAAGCACCAGCCCGACGCCCCGCTGCGCATCGCAGGCGGGCAGCTGCTCGATGCGCGCCGCGCCGCCCTCAGCGCCTGGGGGCCGCATCGCCTGGAGGCCGTGGCCGTGATAGACGGTGTGCTGTACGTGAACGACAGCCGCGCCACCTTCCTCGATGCCACCCTCGAATCGCTGGGCACCATCGACCGCCGCGCCGTGTGGGTGGTGGGCGCATGGAGCGCCGAGATGGCCTCGCCCGCCGTGCAGCTGCACCTGCAGGAGAAGGTGCATGCCGTGGTGCTCTTCGGCGCCTTGGAGCCAGGGTCGGAGGAGAGCCTGCCCGCGCATTGCTACCGCACCGAGAACCTGCGCACGGCGGTGTTCACCGCGCGCGAGCTGGCACAGCCCGGCGATGCCGTGCTCTTCAGCCCCGCATGCCCCAGCGGCAATGGATTCGCCAACTACGAGGAACGCGGCGCCGAGTTCCGACGGGCCGTGCGCGACCTCTAGCGCAATCGCCTTCCATCGCCAAGAACCAACCTGCTCCACTGCTTCACGTCCCAACCGCCCCACTGCTTAATCGCGCATGACCACGCTCCTCAACCGCCTGCCGGGCGACCGCACCATCTGGATGACGGCCATCTTCCTCGGCCTCATCAGCGTGCTGGCGGTGTACAGCAGCATCGGCGCGCTGGCGGTGAAGCGCGACATCAGCACGCTCCACTTCCTTTTCAAGCACCTGCTCATGCTGGGCACGGGCGGCCTGATCATGTACTACGCGAGCACCTTGCGCTACGGGGTGTACTCGCGGCTGGCGCAGCTCGGCATCTGGGTCACCGCGGGGCTGCTGGTGCTCACCCTCGTGCTCGGCTCCAACATCAACGATGCCAGCCGCTGGCTGCGGATCCCCGGCGTGGGCCTCAGCTTCCAGACGAGCGACCTGGCCAAGGTGGTGCTCATCGCCTACCTGGCGCGCGTGCTCAGCAAGGCCGATGGCGAATGGACCCTGCGCGAGGTGGCCCTGAGGCTGATGCTGCCCGTGGGCGCCATCTGCGGCCTGATCCTGCCCGCCAACTTCAGCACCGCCGCGCTGCTCTTCGCCGTGTGCGTCACGCTCATGTTCATCGGTCAGGTGCCCATCAAGCACCTGGTGCTCCTCATCGGCGCGGCGGCGGCCGCCTTCGCGCTGCTGCTGCTCTTCGCCGACTTCTTCCCCGACCTGCTGCCGCGCATGGCCACCTGGGCCGCGCGCATCAAGGCCTTCGGCAGCGCTGGCGGCGGCGATGCCAACTACCAGGTGGAGCACGCCAAGATCGCCATCGCCAGCGGCGGCTTCCTGCCGAACGGCCCGGGCAGCGGCGCCTCGCGCAACTGGCTGCCGCACCCGTACAGCGACATGATCTACGCCTTCATCGTGGAGGAGTACGGCAGCCTGCTGGGCGGCCTGGGCCTGCTGCTGCTCTACCTCGTGCTCATGCACCGCGCGCTCGCCATCGCCAGGAAGTGCGAGAAGCCCTTCGGCGCGCTGGTGGCGGTGGGCCTGGGCCTGCTGCTGGTGACGCAGGCGTTGATCAACATGGCCGTGGCGGTGAACCTGCTGCCCGTGACCGGCCAGCCGCTGCCCCTGGTGAGCATGGGCGGCACCAGCGCCTGGTTCACCTGCCTGGCCATCGGCATCATCCTCAGCGTGAGCCGCGGGCTGCAGCAGCAACACGACGTGAAGAAGGATGCCAAGCCGCGCACCGCAACCGCTTAGGCTGATGATCGCCGGCGGAGGAACCGGCGGCCACATCTTCCCGGCCATCGCCATCGCGCAGGCCGTGCGCGAACGCGAGCCCGATGCGCGTTTCCTCTTCGTGGGCGCGGAAGGCAAGATGGAGATGCAGAAGGTGCCGGCGGCGGGCTTCCCCATCGAGGGGCTGCCCATCCGCGGCTTCCAGCGCGGCAGCATCGTGAAGAACCTGGGGCTGCCCTGGCGCCTGCTGCGCAGCCTGATCAAGGCACGCGCGCTGGTGAAGTCGTTCAAGCCGCAGGTGGCGGTGGGCGTGGGCGGGTATGCCAGCGGTCCGGTGCTGGCCGCGGCCCAGCGCATGGGCGTGCCCACGGTGATCCAGGAGCAGAACAGCTTCCCGGGCAAGACCAACATCCACCTGGCCAGGCGCGCCGCACGCATCTGCGTGGCCTACGCGGGCATGGAGCGCTTCTTCCCGAAGGACCGCATCCTGCTCACCGGCAATCCGGTGCGCACCGATACCGTGAAGCTCACCGGCAAGAAGCCGCGCGGGCTGGAGCACTTCGGCCTGCGCGAGGGCGCGCCCATCCTCTTCATCACCGGCGGCAGCCTTGGGGCGCGCGGCATCAATCGCGGCGTGGAGGCCGCGCTGCCGCTGTGGCAGCGGGAAGGCCTGCAGGTGGTCTGGCAGACCGGCACGCCCTACCTGAAGCAGGCCCAGGAAGCCGTTGCGCGCCTTGGCTATGCGGATTGCAAGGTGCACGAATTCGTTGACCGCATGGACCTGGCCTACGCCTGCGCCGATGCGGTGGTGGCGCGCGCCGGGGCCATCAGCATCAGCGAGCTGTGCATGGTGGCCAAGCCGGCCATCCTGGTGCCCCTGCCCACGGCGGCCGAGGATCACCAGACGCACAACGCGCGCGCCCTCACCGATGTGGGCGCCGCCATCATGCTGCGCGATGCGGATGCGCCGGAGCAGCTCGGCCCGAAGGCCATTGAGCTCCTCCGCGATGAGCGCGCCATGGAACGCCTGCAACTGGCCATCGCGGGCTTGGCGAAGCATGATGCGGCACAGGCCATCGCCGCGGAGGTCATCAGACTCGCACGATCATGAGCGCACTCGCGGGCAACCGCTTCTTCTTCATCGGCATCGGCGGCATCGGCATGAGCGGCCTGGCGCGCTACTTCCGCCGGCGCGGCGCACTGGTGGCCGGCTACGACAAGACGCCCAGCGAGCTCACCAACCAGCTCCAGAGCGAGGGCATCGAGGTGCAGTTCAACGAGCGCGCGGAGCTGATCCCTGAGGCCTACCGCGCAGCCGCGCCGGGCGAGGTGATGGTGGTGCGCACGCCCGCCGTGCCCGTGAGCAGCCCGCTGCTGCGCTACTGGGAGGAGAGGGGCGCGCGCATCCTGAAGCGCGCCGAGGTGCTGGGCCTGGTGACGCGCGACAAGCCCACGGTGGCCGTGGCGGGCACGCACGGCAAGACCACCGTGAGCACGATGCTGGCCCATCTGCTCACCGCGGGCAAAGTGCCCTGCAATGCCTTCCTCGGCGGCATCAGCGCCAACTATGGCACCAACGTGCTGCTGAACGACGATGCGGTCCTGAACGTGGTGGAGGCCGATGAGTACGACCGCAGCTTCCTGCAGCTGAGCCCGGCGCAGGGCATCATCACCGCCATGGACCCCGACCACCTCGACATCTATGGCACCGCCGAGGCCATGTTCGAGGCCTATGCGCAGTTCGCCTCGCGATGCCAGGGGCCGCTGATCGCGCATGAGCGCGTGGCACGGCACTTCGCGGGCCGCGCGCAGCTGACCACCTACGCCATCGGCAGCACCGGTGAGCCGCGCGCGGAGAACGTGGCCGTGGCCGATGGGCGCTACCGCTTCGACCTGATCGCCGAAGGGCAAGCGCTGCGCGGCCTCATGCTGGGCATGCCGGGCCGCCACAACGTGGAGAACGCCATCGCGGCATCAACCGCCGCCCTGCGCCTGGGCGTGTCGCCCGAATCGCTGCGGGCTGGCCTGGCCTCGTTCCGGGGCGTGGCGCGCCGTTTCGAGACGCGCATCAGCGGCCCGCGCGTGGCGCTGATCGACGACTATGCCCACCATCCCATGGAGCTGGACGCGTGCATCGCCAGCGTGCGCGAGCTTTATCCGGGGCGCCGCGTGCTGGGCATCTTCCAGCCGCACCTCTTCAGCCGCACGCGCGACCTCGCCGCCGGATTCGCCCGCAGCCTGGCGGCCCTTGACCAGCTCATCCTGCTGCCCATCTACCCCGCCCGCGAGGAGCCCATCCCCGGCATCACCTCCGAATGGCTCCTCGAACAGGTGCCTATGGATAAGAAGTCGTGCGTGGCGCAGGGCGCGCTGCTGCAGGCCCTTGCTTCGCAAGCGGTTGATGTCGTGGTCACCCTCGGGGCTGGCGACATCGACCGCTTGGTGCCTCCGATCGAACGACAGCTCAACGAACGATTCCGCCCGTGAAGAACCTGAAGCCCCTGCTGCGCCGCGCCGGCCTTGTGCTGGCCGCTGCTGGCGCGCTGCTGGCGCTGGGCTTCGTGGAGCACAGCACGGGCACCGCGCCCATCACCGCGCTGCACGTGGCGGTGCGCGGCGGCGAGGGCGTCCACTTCGTGGATGAGGCGGCCGTGCGCCGCGCCATCGTGGAGAGCGGGCTGCCCGTGCTGGGCGCGCCGGCGCGCGAGGTGGACCTCGCGGGCATCGAGCGGCACCTGCGGGCCATCCCTTGCGTGGCGGCGGCCGAGGCCTACCACGACCTCAACGGCGTGCTGCATGTGAAGGTGCGCCAGCGCGAGCCGGTCATCCGCGTGATCAACGCCGATGGCAGCAGCTTCTACATCGATGCCGAAGGCTGGACCATGCCCCTGAGCGCGGCCTACACGGCGCGCGTGCCCGTGGCCAGCGGCTGGCTGCAGGAGCCCGGCGCGTCGGCGGGCGCGATCAACGTGCATGCCGATGACAGCCTTGCGCGCATGGGCCGTTCCGATGAGCTGCACCGCCTGGCGCTCTTCCTGCGCGGCGATGCGCTGTGGAGCAGCCTGATCGACCAGATCGTGGTGGCCGCCGATGGGCAGATGGAGCTGGTGCCCCTGGTGGGCGGCCAGCGCATCCTCATCGGCGAGGGCGAGGCCCTGGAGCAGCGCTTCGCCAAGCTCAGGCTCTTCTACCAGCACGGCATCGCCAAGAGCGATTGGCGCCGCTACGCGCGGATCGACCTGCGCTTCGAC
Organism: uncultured Chryseobacterium sp.; assembly: GCA_964548485.1. Taxonomy (GTDB): domain Bacteria; phylum Bacteroidota; class Bacteroidia; order Flavobacteriales_F; family PHOS-HE28; genus PHOS-HE28. The sequence continues at coordinate 8,599 of CAZJTB010000033.1, forward strand.
GACCAGATCGTGTGCACCAAGCGAACCAATACCAACGACCTGTGAGCAGCATGGAGAACGCCCCTGACATCGTGGCCGGCCTGGACATCGGCACCACCAAGATCGCCTGCATCGTGGGCCGTCGCAACGCGCAAGGCAAGATCGAGATCCTCGGCATGGGCAAGGCGCGCAGCGAGGGCGTGAGCCGCGGCGTGGTGGCCAACATCCCCCGCACCGTGGAGAGCATCAAGGCCGCCGTGAACGACGCCGCCGACATGGCCGGCGTGATCATCGAGACCGTGAACGTGGGCATCGCGGGCCAGCACATCCGCAGCATGCAGCACCGCGGCATGAAGATGCGCCAGAGCATGGAGGAGGAGATCTCCCAGGCCGACATCGACCAGCTGATCGAGGAGACGCACCGCCTGGTGATGCCGCCGGGCGAGGAGATCATCCATGTGCTTCCGCAGGAGTACATCGTGGACAATGAGCAGGGGATCCCCGACCCCATCGGGATGAGCGGCATCCGCCTGGAGGCCAACTTCCACATCATCAGCGGCCAGGTCACCGCCGCGCGCAACATCAACAAGTGCGTGCACCGCGCGGGCCTCAACGTCACAGAGCTCATCCTGGAGCCACTGGCCAGCGCCGAGGCGGTGCTGAGCCCGCAGGAGAAGGAGGCCGGCGTGGTGCTGGTGGACATCGGCGGCGGCACCACCGACATCGCCATCTTCCTCGACCACATCATCCGCCACACGGCCGTGATCCCCTTCGGCGGCAACGTCGTCACCGAGGACATCCGCCAGGGCTGCGGCATCATGCGCGACCAGGCCGAGCTGCTGAAGACCAAGTTCGGCAGCGCGCTGGCCCGCGAGAACAAGGAGAACGAGGTGGTGTGCATCCCAGGCCTGCGCGGCCGCGAGCCCAAGGAGATCAGCCTGCGCATGCTCTCGGAGATCATCCAGAGCCGCATGGAGGAGATCATCGAGCACATCCACTTCGAGATCCGCAACAGCGGCATCGAGAAGCAGCTCATCGCCGGCATCGTGCTCACCGGCGGCGGCGCGCAGCTCAAGCACCTGAAGCACCTGGTGGAGCTCATGACCGGCATGGACGCGCGCATCGGCTACCCCAACGAGCATCTCGGCCAGAGCAAGGTGGAGGCCGTCACCAGCCCGCTCTTCGCCACCGGCGTGGGCCTGGTGATGAAGGGCTTCGACCACCTGGACCGCACCCGCCAGCGCATGCCCGAGACCAACCGCAAGACGCCCGTGAAGGACCACAGCAAGGGCCGCATCAGCTCCTTCTGGGACAAGGTGGTGAGCCGCACCGGCGAGATCCTCAGCGCCGATGAGGACATCTGATCAACCCAACCGAACCCAACCCCAATCCACCTCCGCCATGAAATTCGATCTTCCCAAGGAGCTCAGCTCGATCATCAAGGTGATCGGCGTGGGCGGCGGCGGCAGCAATGCCGTGAACCACATGTTCACCCAGGGCATCCGCGGCGTGGACTTCATCGTGTGCAACACCGACCGCCAGGCGCTCGACCTGAGCCCGGTGCCCGTGAAGCTGCAGCTCGGCCCCAGCCTCACCGAGGGCCTCGGCGCGGGCAGCATCCCCGATCGCGGCAAGGATGCGGCGCAGGAGAACATCGATGAGATCCGCTCGGTGCTCAGCACCCGCACCAAGATGCTCTTCATCACCGCCGGCATGGGCGGCGGCACCGGCACCGGCGCGGGCCCCGTGGTGGCCGGCATCGCGCGCGAGCTCGGCATCCTCACCGTCGGCATCGTCACCATGCCCTTCCAGTGGGAGGGCCCCAAGCGCAGGAAGCAGGCGATCGCCGGCATGGAGGAGCTGCGCAACGTGGTGGACACGCTGCTCGTGATCAACAACGATCGCCTGCGCGAGCAGTACGGCAACCTCAGCCTCGACAACGCCTTCGCGCATGCCGATGACGTGCTCGCCACCGCCGCGCGCGGCATCGTGGACATCATCACCAAGACCGGCAAGGTGAACGTGGATTTCGAGGACGTGAAGACCGTGATGACGCGCAGCGGCGTGGCCATCATGGGCATGGCCGAGGTGGAGGGCGAGGACCGCGCGCTGCGCGCCGCCCAGGAGGCGCTCGATTCGCCGCTGCTCAACGACAACGACATCCGGGGCGCCAAGTTCGTCCTCTTCAACGTGGAGCATGGCACCAACGAGATCAGCCTCGACGAGATCGAGGAGATCACGCGCCACATCCAATCGGCCGCTGGCGAGGACGCCGATGTGATCTTCGGCTACGGCCGCGATGAATCGCTCGGCACCAAGCTGCGCCTCACGGTGATCGCCACCGGCTTCCAGGCGAAGCCCGATACCGGCGAAGGCCGCAGCACGCTGAGCCAGCGCACGGTGATCCCCCTCGATGCCGATGTGCCCATCATGATCACGCAGCCCATCGCGAACCCGGTTACCGGCGCGGCGGCGCCCGCGCCCGCACCGCCGCCTTCCGCGCCCGAAGAGCCCTACATCGTGGTGAAGGAGGAGCCCGCGCCCGTGGCGGAAACCAAGCCGGAGCCCGCCAAGCCCGAGCCCATCACGCAGCGCTTCATCGAGTTCGATGTGGAGCCGCTGGCCCCCCGCGTGGTGACGCCCGCCACCGAAGCGCCCGATGACAAGGTGGTGCATGGCCTGTACGATGAGGCCGAGCAAAGCGCCGCGCAACCGGTGGCCGCAGCCCCCGCCGGGCCCGAGCGCCGCGCCGAGCGGCCCGTGGCCACGGAGGCGCGCGTGACCACCACCGAGAACCAGTTCAACCATGAGGAGCGCATGGCCCGCATGCGCGAGATGAGCATGCGCATGCGCTCGCCGAACGGCGTGGCCGAGTACGAGCGCGAGCCGGCCTACATCCGCAAGAAGGTGGCGCTCAATGAGGGCCCCAAAAGCACCGACAGCAGCATCAGCCGCTTCTCGCTCAACGAGACCACCGATGAGAGCGGGGAGCGCCGCATCACCCTCAGCCGGAACAACCCGCACCTGCACGACCGGGTGGACTGACCGATGATCCTCTACGGCGCGCCCGGCGGCTCAGGCTGCCGG
>CAZJTB010000034.1:0-11532 GCA_964548485.1 uncultured Chryseobacterium sp.
CATCCTGCCGGCGGGTTGTAGCAGGGGATGATGATGTTCAGCGGAGCGGGCATCCCCTCACAGCCCGTATTTCACGATGCACCAGATGGCGCGGAAGCCGTCCTTCCAGCCGATCTTTTTGCCCTCGGCATAGGTGCGGCCGTAGTAGCTGATGCCCACCTCGTAGATGCGGATGCCCTTCACGCGGGCGAGCTTGGCAGTGACCTCCGGCTCGAAGCCGAAGCGCTTCTCGCGCAGGTCGAGGCCCTTGGCGATGTCGCTGCGGATGAGCTTGTAGCAGGTCTCCATGTCCGTCAGGTTCAGGTTGCTGAACGCGTTGGACAGGAAGGTGAGGAACTTGTTGCCGATGCTATGCCAGAAGAAGAGGATGCGATGGGGGTGGTGGCCCATGAAGCGCGAGCCATAGACCACGTCGGCGAAGCCCTCCACCACCGGGCGCAGCAGGTCGTTGTACTCGCGCGGGTCGTATTCCAGGTCGGCGTCCTGCACGATGAGGTATTCGCCCGTGGCCTCCTGGATGCCGCGATGGATGGCTGCGCCCTTGCCCATGTTGCGCGGCTGCTGGATGAAGCGGATGCCCATGGCCGGGTTCGCCGCCAGGTAGCGCTCCACGGCCTGCACGCTGCCATCAGTGCTGCCATCGTTCACGATGATCACCTCCTTGCCGATGCCATGGTTCAGCGCGGCATCGCGCACCTTGTCCAGGATCAGATGGATGGTGCGCTCCTCGTTGTACGCGGGGATGATGATGGAGAGCGTGCGGATGGGTGGCATGCGGGAATGGCAGCGAAGTTCGTGCATGCGGCCACTACCGCATCACCCAGAGGTCGGCTGGCCCCAGTTCAATGATCGGTTCTGGGAAGCAGGGCCATGCGATGAAACGCACGATATCGCCCGGGCGAAGAGACTCCGGCACCTGGAGCATCACGTTGATCGTTCTCCATTGACCATAGTTCGGCACCTGCTGGTGCGACGGCTGGCTGTTCGCCACCATCACCTCGCCGTCGCGCTGAAGCTCCATGACGCATCCCACCCAATTGGTGCTCGCGCGCTCCCGGGCCTGAACGGAGCCGACGATCAGAGCGGGCCCGGGCTCCCAACTCGCAGGGACCTCCCATTCGATGGATGGGAACCGGCCAACGGCGTGGTCGGCATCCTCGAACCGCTCGTGGTGGGCGGTTTCGCGGTATGCCCGGCGCATGCGTTCATCGCGATACAAGGCCAGGTTGGTCTCCGGCTGATGGAAGAGCATGGTCCAATGCGCGGTATCGACCAAGTCATGTGCATCATATTCGACCAGGTAGTAATCGGATGCCTGAAATGCCTCGCCTATCCGTAAGGTATTCGCCAGCCAGTGCCAGCCGCGCGAACGGATGTAATACGGGATGCAGCCCGTGGTCTCGAATCCTGAGCAGGTGTTCACCAGGGGCCGGCGCGCATCCAATGGCGGATGGTCGGCTGCGATGATCTCAAGGGCTTCGCGAAGGCCGCCCGAAGCCTTCCATTCAACAGCGTACGCCGTGTTCCGCGCATCGAACATCAGGATTGACAGCGGCACGCAGCCGGCCAGCGACGCAAGGCCAGGGAGCCAGGCCCCTCCGGGCCAGGCCTGCAATGCGGCGCAGACCGCGATCGCCACCAGCGGCAGCAGGAAGAGCGCGGTCCGGGTCTGCGGCAAGGGTACGCCGAACAGCGAGTTCTGGAGAAGGAAGGAGAGCAGGCAGAGCGCCAGCACCAAGACGAAGAACAGGAGCGGGCGCAAGGCGACCCACTGCCGCGCACGGCCAGCCAGTACCACGGCAAGTACGCACGTTGCTGCCGACCACCACAACGCCTGCTGCACGTACGCCAATGGAGGCTGTGCATATGGCACGTGGTATAGCACCTTCTCGGAAAGGGATCTCATCATGCACGCCCAGCGCGCATCGCAGCCGAAGTTGAGCGAGCCCCCATGGAAGAGGCCCAGTGCATTCGGAAGGATGACGGCCAGCCCGGCCAGCCCGATACCCAACAGGACAGTCAAGCGTTGCCGCCAAGCCACCCATCCCATCCGCCTCAAGCTAGGGACGAGATGAACCAGTGTGGCCGCGCCGAAGGCGAGCAGGTAGTTCACCATGATCACGTGCGACATCGCAGCCAGCGCGGCGCCGGTGGTGGCGAAGACCAGATGCCGGGTCCGCTCCCCATCCATGAGGAAGCGCCATGCGTACCATAGGCTCAGCATCATGAACCCATTGGCGAGGCCATAGCCGCGCGCCAGTGAGAAGAAGTCGATGAGGTAGGGGTGCACATTGAGCAGAAGGAAGCAGCCAATGGCCAGTAGTGCTGACCGTGCTCGAAGCGCGATCCCTGCCGAGGCGACCAGATAGACCGCATAGGCCAGAAGGTTGGGCAGCCGCAATGCGAACTCACTTTCGCCGAAGAGCTTCCGGGACAACCACATGCCCCACACATTCAGCAGGTGATGGTTGCCGCCCATCTGATCAAAGGCTGTTTGGTAGAAGAGGCCCTTGCGCACATGCTCCATGTACGTGTAGGTCTCATCGTAGGTGAACGAGACCAGATGTGCCCTTGTCGCTGCATAGGCGAACAGCACCAAGCTCAAGCACAGAAGAACGATCCGAACAGCAAGCGAGCGCATTGCCCGGTCATTCGTGGACACGGGCCCCGATGCGAATGGGCCGGGGGCGTCCGTTGTTCGCATGCTGCTCTGACGTCGGCCGATTGAGGGTGGTTGGCTACCCTTGGAACTCAAGTCGCAGGCACCTCAGGCACTCATTTCCGGCACGTCCCCCTCCACCACCAGCCGCCCCTCGGTCTTCGCCTTGATCTCCTCCACGCTCACCCCGGGCGCTCGCTCCAGCAGCTTGAAGCCATCTGGCGTCACGTCGAACACGCCCAGGTCGCTCACGATCTTCTTCACGCAGCCCACGCCCGTGAGCGGCAGGGTGCACTGCTTCAGCAACTTGCTCTCGCCGGCCTTGTTGGTGTGCATCATCACCACGATGATGTTCTCCGCGCTGGCCACCAGGTCCATGGCGCCGCCCATGCCCTTCACCATCTTGCCGGGGATCTTCCAGTTGGCGATATCGCCATTGTCGGCCACCTCCATGGCGCCGAGCACAGTGAGCTGCACATGCTGCCCGCGGATCATGGCGAAGCTGGTGGCGCTGTCGAAGATGCTGCTGCCCGGCAGCAGGGTCACGGTCTGCTTGCCCGCGTTGATGAGGTCGGCGTCCTCCTCGCCCTCGTAGGGGAAGGGCCCCATGCCCAGGATGCCGTTCTCGCTCTGCAGCACCACGTTCATCCCCTCGGGGATGTAGTTCGCCACCAGCGTGGGGATGCCGATGCCGAGGTTCACGTAGTAGCCATCGCGCAGCTCGCGCGCGATGCGCTTGGCCATCTGTTCCTTGGTGAGCGCCATGTGCGGGGTGTGCCCGCGAAGATGCGAAGCGGACCGGGCTCGGGCGCTATGGCTCCAGGCGGCTCAGCCGCAAGCGCGCCGCATCCATGCGGTAGGGCATGCGCCAGGGGTTCCACAGATACGCCGCCACCCTGGCTTGACCTTGCCCGATGCGCGGGATGCGGCGCGCGATGCGCAGCCGATCGCCGTGCCACCGCGGCCGCAGGCGCTCGAGGTCGTTGGCCTCGTAGTGGAGCAGGCCGCCATCCGTGTCCTTCACCTCGATCACCAGGCGCAGGCGCAGCGGCTCAATGGTGCTGGAGAAGCGGGCATCGAGCTCCATGAGCCAGTCATTCGCCGCAAGCTCTGAGGCTCCGGGCGCAGGCAAATCGTGATACTCCGTGTCGCCCTCCACAGGGTTGATCGCGCTATCCACCTGCAAGACCAAGCCCAGCGGGCGCGTCCGCTCGAAGAGCGCCGCCCTGCCGTGCCGCGCCTGCGCGATGCGCGTGAATCCGTCAGGCGCCGCGAAATGCCCGGGATCAAGAACCAGCAGATCGCACACGGGCTGCGGAAAGCCGGTGGCATCCATGAAGTTGAGCAAGCCGCCGCGCCGCATGCTGGCATAGGCCCATACGCAGGCATTCTGGTGGTAGCCGCCCACGAGCAATGGCCGCTCAGCTGCCTGCTGGCGCTCCGCAGCGGCATCGATGATGCTCTCCGGGAGCGCCTGCTCCGGCCAGTAGCTCGTGCGGTCCAGGCTCATGCGCGCCAACGTGCGCGCCGGAAGCAGGGCCAGCAGCGCAGCGGCCAGCGAGGGCCGAAGCGCCGGGCCGGTTGTATCAGCGGCGTGCGCGAGCAGCAGGATCGCCAAAGGCACAAGGTGCATGGCCGTGCGGTCCATGGGATACAGCACGCCGAAGGCCGCGCCCAGCACCACGCGGCCGAGCAGCTCTCCGGCGAACAGCAGGATGAGCGATGCCAGCACGATGCGGTGCGCGCTCCTGCGCAGCGCAACCAAGGCCATGAGCAACGGAGCCAGCAGCACCGACGCGCCCATCAACGGCCAGGGGATGCCCAGCACCCATTCGCCCAGCGAGGCCAGTGTTCCGTGCAGGAGGCCTTCGGAAGATCCGAAGTAGAGCAGGCCGCGGTCGGACAGCTCCTTGCCATGGAAGGCGAGCGCCATCAGCGGCAATGCGCCCAGGAGCAGCAGCATGGCCCAGGCGCTGGCATCGTTGCGGCGCGCGGTGAAGGTGCGCAGCGCTCCTGCGGAGAGCAGCAGCAGGCCGAGCAGCAGCACGGTGAGCGAAGCCGAGCAGGCAAGCGTCGCGGCCAGAAGCATCAGCAGCAGATCGCGGCGCGCGGCCCGTGCGGCATACGCCAGGCCATGATGCACCGCCATGAGCAGGAAGGCGAGCGCGGGCCCGTAGCCGCGGAAGAGCGCGAAGAACTCGAAGAGGAAGGGCGTGAGCAGCAGCGCGGCGGATGCGGCGATGCGCAGCGATGCGGCGGCCAGCCCGCGCGTGATGCGCCAGGCGTACCAGGCCCACAGGCCGTAGCAGAGCACCGGGAAGAGCCGCAGCGCGAAGGGCGGATCACCGAAGAGCAGGTAGCTCACGCGCGCGGCCGCGGTGGCGAGCAGGTGGTTGCCGGCATCCCAATGCGCGCTCCACGGCAGGTAGTCGCCGGTGAGCACGTACATCTGGAAGGTGGCGGCCTCGTCGTGGATCAGCGGCACCCACGCGGCCCGCAGCGCTACCAGCACCCACGCCGCGAGCGTGAGTGCGAGATGCAGGTTCCGTTCGGCGCCATGCGGCATGAGGCTTCTTGCGTGATTCGTTCCGCCCTCGGCGGAGCCTCTGCCTCCGGCCATCGGCGGTGGTTAAGAGCGCGCCTTTTCCCTGCGAACCCCTGCGTCGTCGCGCCTTTGCGGTGAAATGGGGAAGAAGCCCATGGGTTCCGGCTAGCGCTTCCGCACCGTGCGCTGCTCGATGCGCTTCTCGTAGCCGCTGCCCTGGAAGATGCGCTGCACGAAGATGCCCGGCGTGTGGATCTCATCGGGGTCCAGCGCGCCTGGCTCCACGAGTTCCTCCACCTCGGCCACGGTGATCTTGCCGGCCATGGCCATCATGGGGTTGAAGTTGCGCGCCGTGCGCTTGTACACGAGGTTGCCGAAGCGGTCGCCCTTCCAAGCCTTCACCAGCGCGAAATCGGCGCGCAGCCAGCTCTCCAGCACGTGCATCTTGCCGTTGAACTCGCGCGCCTCCTTGCCCTCGCCCACCTCGGTGCCGTAGCCCGCAGGCGTGTAGAAGGCCGGGATGCCCGCGCCGCCCGCGCGGCAGCGCTCGGCCAGCGTGCCCTGCGGGATCAGCTCCACCTCCAGCTCGCCGCTGAGCATCTGCCGCTCGAACTCGGCGTTCTCGCCCACGTAGCTGCTGATCATCTTGCGGATCTGCCGCGTCTGCAGCAGCAGCCCCAGGCCGAAGTCGTCCACCCCGGCGTTGTTGCTGATGCAGGTGAGCCCCTTCACGCCGGTGCGCTTCAGCGCGGCGATGCAGTTCTCCGGTATCCCGCAAAGGCCGAAGCCGCCTACCATCAGCGTCATGTTGTCCCGTATGCCCTCGAGCGCGGCATCGGCATTGGCCACCACCTTGTTCATCGCGGAGTGCTTTGGCGCCGAAGATAGAGGGGGCGCAAAAGGGATGGAGCAGGCTATGGCCTGAAGGAGCGAATACTCCCCAATCGCATGGTCGCGCTTGCATTTTCCCTGAACCCATGTACCTTCAGCATTGGATTGCTTCATTGAACAGAACACCAGATCCAACCTTCATGAGAACCCAGGTGCTTTGGAAGGCTCTGCTTTGTGCAGCTTTAATAATTCCCGTTCCGCGTGACCTTGGGCAGTTCTGGGCCACTTCTGCGTATGCGCAAAGTGAATTGTGCGGCTTCATTGTCGAAGAGCCGTCTGCGCCAATGGGCGGGGGGGGGATGCCTCAACCTGCAGTTTGGCCTAGCGGGCATGCAGCACCCGCAATGGCGAGACCAGGCTTTTTACGTTCCTGGGCCCGATGATGATCCCACCCTTGGCGCCAACGACCCCTACGGTCTGCGCAATAGGCCATTCGCTGTGAAGGAGATCGGAGTCTCCGTGGTAGTGTGGATGCGTGACCCGAATGATGGAGACTTCGTTCCACAGGGATACAATCAGATGGAGCCATTGTACCAGAACGAGCTTGACATAGCAGCCCTAATCGCGGCGACCTCAGCGGAGTTCTTCGAGAACTGTGACTTGCCCACGGACCCCGCGGTGGACCCGGCGCTGTATCCGGATTATTACCTGACCGCACCCAGGTTGAGGTTGAGGTTGAAGAACGTCGTGTGGAGGGTGAGCACTGCCAATTGGGGCTATGGCTTCACGGGTTGGCCTGCGGGGCAGCCAATCGGCGCGCAGTTTCCGTGGCATATCCCCCAGTGCGCCAATTCCATTCTTCAGGAGTTGCCGCAATTGGCGAATACGCTGATCATCAATATCGTCGGATTCGGGGCTTTCACGAATGGGAACGGGGCCGCTTTTTCGTTGCCGAAATGGGGTAGGCCGGAATGGGAGATATCGTGGCCATTGACGACGGGCACAAGCGGGAGCGCCAGCAGCAACATCATGGCTGTGTCGATACCTGGCTGGCAAGCCGCTCAGCCTGGGCTTGGCGCGGTGCTGGACAAGAGGTACACCCTGGCGCACGAGATCGGGCACTGCCTGGGCTTCAACCATCCGTATAACAGCGAGGTGTGGACCAGCGGGGCCACCGATTTTCTTGCCGACATGTTCTCCTGCTACCATCAGGTACCAGGGGGCTTTTGCCCGTGGATCGAACCGCCCTGCACCACGAATCCATCGGGCAGCATCACCTTCTGCACGCTCGCTGGTCCGCAGGGTTGCGATCCTGCGGCGGACCCGCATGACAACTGCATCAATAACTTGATGGGCTCTCCGGCCGGACGCTCCATGACCAACCTGCAAATGGGCAGGGCGCACCGTACGCTCATGATGACCAATTCCAGCAAGTATGGTTCCGGATATGATCCAATCCCGTTCACCTTTGCTCAGGGCTCGGAGACTTGGAACTGGCCCATGAAGTTCTATCAGGACATCATCATTCCAGCAGGTGTGACGCTTACGGTGAAGTGCGAACTGCAGATGGTGGAGCAGGCGAAGATCATCGTCAAGCCTGGAGGCAAGCTGGTGGTTGATGGAGGGAAGATCACCAATGCCATGTACTTCGAGCAGGCCGGTCTGTTCAACCCGCCCTGGCGTGGCATCCAGGTCTGGGGCACCAGCACGGAAAGCCAGGCGGAGGGGACGGGTGGCTATCTGCAGCATCAGGGCCTGGTCGAGATCATCAACGGCGGATCCATCGAGAACGCGGTGGTTGGCGTCCATCTCGGTAGTCCCGGCGATCCCACTAAAGCCGGCGGTGTGCTGCGGATGGAAGGAAATAACGCCTGGCCTTTCAACACCATTCGCAACTGCCGCACCGGTGTGAAGTTCGACCCCTACGTGCATAACGTCCCCTTCGGCACCAACGGCGCGCGCTCCTTGAACAATCGCAGCCGCTTCGCCCATGCCCGGTTCGAGAACGACGACAGCTTCGACAACATCTTCGGCGCGGTCAACCCCATTGCGCACATTGATGCGAATGGTGTTCGCGGTTTGCGATTCAGGGCCTGCTCCTTCACCAACAGCCGCACCGATGCCACAGGAAGCTGTCAACTCGGCTACGGCATCCGCGCGCACAACACCAACATCCTGGTCACCTCCGCCTGCGCTAACCCGAACACCACCTGCGGGCTTGGCGTGCAGCTGCCCTGCGTGTTCACCGGCCTCGACCATGGCATACACGCCACCTCCAGTTCCAAGGTGGCCCGCACCACCGTGCAGCGCAGCACGTTCAACAGCAATGTCTGCGGCATCTACGTCAATGGTCAGGCCTACCCCAGCATCACCGACAACACCTTCACCTATGGGGACCGAGTAAGTGAGTTGGATAATTTCCCAGACGAAATGAACTGGGAGCAGCGCCATCGCGGCATCTTCCTGCACCGCTGCAACGGCATCCGTGTGCGGGACAATATCCTGAATGGGGTGGCGGCCCCTGTTGCTGAAACCGAAGGCATCGTGGTGGGCTACACCACTACCGGCAGCGAGACCGTGCGCAAGAATACCTGCATCGGCATCGACAGGGCATACGTGGGCGAAGGCATCTGCGCATACGGCCAGTTGCCGGCATCCATTGGGCTGCAATTCCTCTGCAACACCAACAGCGGCAACGATTGGAACATCTGGAGCCGAGTTGCTGCATTGGACCCCACTCCGTCCGCCAATACCATCCGAACTAACCAAGGCGACCAGGCTTGGGCCGCGGACAACTTCCTCGACAATTGCTTCAATAGCACATGGGACTTGAAGATCGGTACCTCGCCGCTCGTCACCTATTGGTGCCGGAGCCTCGCGCATTACCAGCCCTTATGCGTGGACGGCAATGCTCAAGTGAACGTGCAGCCCTACCCGCCTTACCAGGACTGCCAGCTCATTCTAGCGCCCCCGGGCAATGGCATGGCCCTGCAGGATGAGTTGGAGACCGCCAAGCAGGCTTACGCCTCGCTGCGCTTCCTCTACGCCAACCTGATCGATGGGGGCAGCACCGACCTTGTACTGGACGAGATCGCCTCGGCCTGGCCGCAGGATTTTTGGGACCTGCGCGCCTACCTGCTGAGCAAGAGTCCCTACTTGAGCGTGGACGTGCTGAAAGAGGCCATGGAGAAGGAGGGCTTCCCCGATGCCATGCGCGCCGATATCTGCATCGCCAATCCTGAAGCCACCCAGAAAGAGGGCTTCCTGAAGTGGCTCGAGACCGAATGCGCCCAGCCCTTGCCCGGAGCGCTGCTGGAGGCCATCGGAGCCAGCTGGGAGACGAAGACCTACCGGTTCACACTGGAAGCGCAGATGGGCCAGCACCACGCGCGCATGAGCGAGGCGGCATACAGCCTGTTGGACCTCATTATCTCGGACGATGTGGACGGCGCGATCCTAGAAGAGGAGCGCAGCGCCATGGCCTTGTTGCGCACCCCCGAGACCCGCTACTTCGAAGCTGCCCTGTTGATGGGTGAGAATCGATATGAAGAAGCGCGTGCGCTCATCCAGGCCCTGCCTGCTGAACACGACCTGAAAGGCCGTGAGGTGGGAGAGCGGATGCGGATGCTCGGCTACATCGATTTCCTGGCGGCAATTCATCTCGATGGCCGCACCGAGGCGCAATTGGACTCCACGGAAGTGGCGCAACTGGTGGCCTTCATCGCCGTGGATCACGACCGCCCCACCAACTGGGCCAGCAATTTGCTCTGCTACCACTACGGTATCTGCCGCACTCCTTATACGGGCGATGCAGGGGCGCAACCGAAGGCGCTGCGAAGGCCAGCGCAATCGGTGGCCCGGCCCCAGTCGAAGCTGCGGTTGAAGCCCAACCCGGCCTCCGCCTTTGTGACCTGCACCTTCGACCTCGCCGGCTCCGGTGGTGAAGCATTGCTGCTGTTGCGCGATGCGACGGGCCGGTTGCTGCACATGGAACGACTGAGCGGCGCACAGGGCCAGGTCCTTATCGATACGCGAGGATTGAGGGCCGGGACATACCTGGTCACCATCGCACAAGAGGGCAGCATTCTGCTTGCCGAGCGCCTCATCGTGCAGCCATGAACCCGCGTTGGATCATGCTCTGGGCCGCGCTGGTCGCCGCCCATAGTGGGGCCGCTCAAGTCCCGTTCAGCATAGACACGTCCTTCCGCGTCGTTATGCCTTCTGAGTGTGTGCTATCTCTGGCATTCATGGTCAATGGGCAGTTACTCCTATCGGGGCACATGGAGTTCTCCGACGAAAGCACGGAGCGGTATCTGGCGCGTATAGATCCCGACGGCGATCGCGACCCTACACACCCACAGACCTATGGGGGGGGGAAGCTCACTCCATGGAACGACCGATTCTATGTTGGAGGAAGCCAAACGGTAAGGAGACTGACATCCAGCGGGACCTTGGACGCGACCTTCCAGCACATGAACCTTGACCCCTACTTCAGCTCCTTGCAGGGCGGGGACTATCATGTGTTCCCCGACGGCCGGGTGCTGATGACCGGCCTTCACACCATCAACGCGCCGCACTTGGGCTTGCAAGGCGCCTACAACCTGATCTGGTTCTTCGCCAACGGGCGCTTGGACACCACGCGGGTGCATCGAACCGGCAATGGCGTCAATTGGGCGATTAAGGAGATACCAGCAGGCACACCCGGAGATTTAGGCGGGAGGTTCCTCGTGCATACCTGGGGGAGCACCTATGAGGGGCAGGCTGTCCCGAAGGTGTTCCGGATCATGCCCGATGGAGCTTTGGACAACACGTTCAACTCGCACATCGCATGGGGGCTGGTGACCACATTGGAGCCATTGCCTGATGGTCGGGCATACATCGCCGGGGCTTTCCTCATGGAAGGCGGCACGGATACGCTGCATGTCATCCGCGTGATGCCGGACGGCAGCCTGGACCCGACATTCAACGCCGCGCTGCGAATACGCAAAGCACCCGAATCCACTTCGCCGTTTCCAGTGCTGACAAGCGTTTATCCCATGGCCCCTGGGCTGCTCGCCATCACCGGCAGCTTTGCCGAGGTGGACGAGGTTCCGCGGGGGAGCATCTGCATGATTGATACTACCGGACAGTTGGTGAGCGCATATTTCGAGGGAGCCGGCTGCGGCAGCTACCAGTATTTCACAAGCGTGTACACCGATATCGAAGGGATCACCCGCGCGCCCAGCGGCGATTACTACCTCTGGGGCGCCTACCACGGCTACAGCGATGGCACCACCAACGACCCCCTGCAGCGCATGGTGACGCGGCTGCATGGCGGTGAGATCGGGCTGGGGGTGCCGAGCGCCGCCAAGCCGGCACCGGGCGTGCGCGTGTATCCCAACCCCGCCAGCGGAATGGTGAACATTGAACTGGAGGAGATCCCGCGCGATGCGCAACTCGTGCTGCGCGATGCGACGGGCCGGTTGCTGCACATGGAACGACTGAGCGGCGCACAGGG
>CAZJTB010000035.1:0-11402 GCA_964548485.1 uncultured Chryseobacterium sp.
TTCGGTGGGCGCTTCCAGGAATGCTGGCTCGACAGGCCCGATGGCGCGCGGCTGCATGCCCTCAGGTTCAGGACCCGCGAGCCGAAAGGGGTGGTGCTCTACTTCCACGGCCATTCCGGCAACCTGAAGCGCTGGGGGCGCTTCGCGGCGCGCTTCACCGCCCTGGGCCATGACGTGCTCATGCCCGATCCCCGACAATACGGCAAGAGCACGGGGCGCTTGAGCGAGGAGGCCCTGATCGCCGATGCGATCGCCTGGTACGACTGGCTCGCCGAGCAAGCAGGGGAGCAGCGCATCATCCTTTACGGCCGCTCGCTCGGCAGCGGCCTGGCCACACCGGTGGCCGCGCAGCGCATGCCGCGTATGCTCCTGCTGGAGACGCCCTTCAACAACCTCATCGATGTGAGCTGGTCGCAGGTGCCCTTGCTCCCGTTCCGCTGGCTCATCCGCTATCCCTTCCGCAACGATATCGCCATCCGGAGCGTGCGCTGCCCGGTGCGCATCTTCCACGGCACGCGCGACCCAGTGGTGCCGCTGGCCTGCGCCCTGCGGCTCTATGCGGAGGTGCCCACCCAGGTGGACCGCGAGGCCATCGTGGTGAAAGGCGCCCGGCATAACGACCTCTTCCGGTTCCCTCGGTTCCGGGCCGCGCTGCAGGATCTGCTCTCCTGAGCGGCGATTCCAGCGGCTTCCGTCCGGCTCAGCCAAGGCACGGCTACATTCGCGCCCCTGAAACACCCTCCATGACCGTTCGCATCACCACCGCCATCATCGCCACCGCCTTCATCACCGCGTGCTCGCAGGGGCAGAAGGACCGCATCAGCCTGAGCACGGAGATGGATTCCGTGAGCTACGCCATCGGCTGCGACATCGGTGGCAACTTCAAGCGCAACAAGCTCGAATCCGTGAACGTGGAGGCGCTCGCCATGGGCATGCGCGATGCGCTCGACAGCGCCACCCTGATGGACCAGGCGGAGGTGGAGCGCGTGGTGCAGGGCTACATGATGAAGCTTCAGGAGGCCAAGTTGGCCGAGGAGCGTGTCAAGGGTGAGGAGAACCGCATAGCCGGTGAGAAGTTCCTGGCCGAGAACGGCAAGCGCAAGGAGGTGGTCACCACGTCCAGCGGCCTGCAGTATGAGGTGATTAAGATGGGGACGGGACCGAAGCCCACGAAAGATCAGCAAGTGAAGGTGCACTACCACGGCACCCTCATCAATGGCAGCGTTTTCGACAGCTCTGTAGAGCGCGGCGAGCCCATTGTTTACCCCCTAGGCGGATTCGTTCCGGGCTGGCAGGAGGCGTTGCAGCTGATGCCGTTGGGCAGCAAATGGCGCATCTGCTTCCCCAGCGAATTGGGCTATGGCTCACAGGCAGCGCCCGGTGGCAAGATTCCAGCGAATAGCACGCTTGTGTTCGAGCTCGAGCTGCTCGATATCGTGAAGTAAATGGGCCTTAAGGCCGCTGAGGCAGCGGCATCCAGTGCGTCACTTCTGTGAAGAAGCGGTTGCTGGTGCCTTCACCCAGCCAGAAGTGGGGGGGGCCTGCGTAGCCGGTCTTGCTCGGATTCTTCAGGAAGAAGTCGAGCGCGAAGCGCATCACCACCACATCGCGCTGCTCGGTGGCGCCTGATTTCCCTGGCAGGTAAACGGTGTTCGTGGGCAGGTAGCAGAGCACGCGCGCTCCATCAGCGGGAAGCCGCTCGTGCACGGGGATCCATGCGCTCATGCGGCCAAGGTAGGCGCCTCAGGACTGCGGCTCCAGGGGCACGGCATCGCCCAGCACAAGGTCCAGGGTCAGCTGCACGGCCTGCTTGGCCAGCGCCTTGGTGCGATCATCGCTTTCCGTGAAGAGCTTGTCGGCCTCCTTGCGCACCAGGTAGCGGAGCAGGTCGTCGTGGATGTCGAGCTGCGTGGCCGTGATGATGCCCTTGCGCGAGTGGCACCATTGCCACAGGAGCCGAAGTGCCAGCCGGAGCGAGGAGCGGTCGTGCAGGCGGCTTCCCTGCACCACCCAGGCGTTGCCCTGCCAGCGGTACACCAGCGATCGAAGGATGGTGCGGATGGTGCCCACGAGGCTCTCCACCGTGATGGCGCCCTCCGGCCGCCGGATCAGGTCGGCCGGCGCAACATCGGTATCGCGCTGGTACGTGAGCTGGTGCGGCAGCGGCATGGCCTTGTTGAACTGCGTGATGGCGGCGTTGACGGTGTCGATGTGCACCACCATGGTGCCATCGAAGCCGTCGGTGGCCTCACGCTCCTTGTCCGCGAGCATCTCGTTGTAATCGGGCTTCGGCTTGGCAGGGTCAAGCGGAGGCAGCACGAAGCTGGGCGAGCCGATGGCGTGGCATCCGCGCCTGTGGCACACACCGATGATGTGGAGGGCCAATGCGCGCAGGAAAGGCGCGTTCAATCCGATGGGTTCGCGGTCGGGGAAAACGCCTGCGTCAGGTCCATGGAACAGCGCGATGTGATCGGCGGCGTAGCCCTGGGGGTCGATGCTTAGGCCGGCCGCATGGTGCATGAGCTCGAAGAGGATCTCGTCGGCCTCGAGCGCGCCGGCCACTGAATCGATCATGACCGTGGCTCGGATGGTGCCCCGCGCGGCGCCCATCTGCGATTCCACCTCGTCGAAGACCTGCGCCCAGAGACGGGCCTCCATGTGGCCCTGCACATCGCGCAGCAGCAGGTAGAGTCCGCCCTGGCGCTCGGTGAGCGGGGCCAGGGCATTCAGACCCAGCGCAGCCATGTCGAGCAATGCGGCGGGCGATGGCTCCTGGTCGCGGACGAGCCCGGGTTCCAGCACGTGCAGCGGGCGTGGGGCCACCATCAGGCGCGTGCTGCTCCGGGGATTGGCGCGGATCCTTCCTTCGGATGGATCGAGGTAGGAGATATCGAGCCGCGCGGCGCGGTCGAGCACGCGGTGAGCGCGCATCACGCTCCAGGGGTCGCCGCAGGTGAAGTTCCACAGGTCGGCGATGTAGCTCATGGCCCCGGCATTGAGGCCGTGGATGAGCTCGCTGCGGGTGCATCCGCCGATGAGCTCCACGCGGCGCTCGAGCAGCTGCTGGGGCACGGGGTCCACGCGCCATTCGGTGCGGCGCACATGGGCGGTCTCCTCGCGGTGGACCACATCGCCGGCGCTGAGCATGGCGCGGCGCTGGTCGCGCATCGGCAGCAGGGCGCGCCGCCGCTGCTCGAATCGCTCCATGAGCGTGCCGAGCAGGTCGTTCATGCGCGGGTCGGTGGCACGGGTCGTCGCGGAGGCTTCCATCGCGGCTGAAGGCGCGCGTTCTACGCTGGAGGCCGGTTCATGGTTCAGCGCCGCAGCGTCAGCACGCGATCAAACAGCGAGCTCCAGGTCCCGCTCGCGCTGCGCCATGGCCGCCAGGCGCGGGTGCATCACCGCGAAGAAGAGCGGGGGCACAAGGCTCAGCAGCATGGTGCCCGGGTAGCCTGTGGGCAGTTGCGGCGCCGCATCGATGCTGTGCAGCGTCTGGTACTTCTTGCTGGCCTTCCAGTGATGGTCGCTGTGCCGGGTGAGCTCGAACAGGGTGAGCCGGCCCAGGAGGTGGTCGCTGTTCCACGAGTGCACGTGCTCCACGCGACGGTAGCGGCCCTGCCCATCGCGCGTGCGGCGAAGGCCGTAGTGCTCGATGTAATTCACCGTCTCGAGCATGAGGGCGCCGATCAGCGCTGCAGCGAGGAATGCCGCCAGCACGTGTGGGCCGAAGGCTAGGCCGACGGCTGCCACCAGGCCGACCTGCCAGAGCAGCGCATGGATCATCTCGTTCCGCCATCCGAAGGGCGCGCGGCCTTCCTTCCGCAGCCGATCAGCCTCGATGCGCCAGGCGCTCAGGAAGCTGAACACCATGCTGCGCAGCCAGAAGGCGTAGAGCCATTCACCATAGCGCGCGCTGGCCGGATCGTCGGGCGTTGCCACGCGGCGGTGGTGACCCCGGTTATGCTCGATGATGAAGTGCATGTACAGGCTGGTGAGCAGCAGCGCACGGGCCAGGTCGCGCTCCCAGCGCCTGGGGCGATGGCCGAGCTCGTGCGCCACGTTGATGCCGTAGATGCCGCACAGGATGCCCATGCTGGCGATGCGGCCTGCCATTTCCCACCACGCCAGGCCGGGCTCACCCACCTGGAACAGGAACAGGATGAGCAGGCCCCATTGAACCGGCACCAAGGCGTAGATGATCAGGTCGAAGAGCGGGTCGTCCTTGGCCACGGCCTCCTCCTCGGCGGTGAGGTTGTCAGGCGCCCGCGGCAGCAGGAGCTCCAGCAGCGGCACCCAGGCGAAGGCATGCAGGGGCAGCATCCAGGTGAGCCAGCCATGGCCCAGGAGGCTGGCCAACCCGCATGTCGGGGCGATGAAGGTGGTGAGGTAGCGCAGCGCGCGCAAGCGCATCCGCCTGCGCAAGCCGGCTGTGGCGAGGGCTGTTTCCACGAAGCGAAAGGTATGCTCCGCCGTTGGGCGCCTCGGGCCATCGGCCGCCCTGTCGTGCCAGCAGCCTCCCGTTACCTTCGCCACCCTTGGCCAGATCCCGGCCGGGGACCACGCATGAAGACCCTCATCAGCCTAACCGCGATCATGCTCGCAGCAACCGCCACCGCGCAACGCAGCGCCATCGAATACTCGGAGTTCAGCCTCGACAACGGATTGCACGTGATCCTGCACCAGGACCGCAGCACCCCCATCGTGTGCGTGAGCGTCATGTACCATGTGGGCAGCAAGAATGAGGATCCCACGCGCCGGGGCTTCGCTCATTTCTTCGAGCACCTGCTCTTCGAGGGCAGCGCCAACATCGGGCGGGGCGAGTTCAGCCGGCACGTGGAGAAGGCCGGCGGGGTGCTCAATGCGAACACCACGGCCGACCGCACCTACTACTACGAGGTGCTGCCCAGCAATCAGCTCGAGCTGGGGCTCTGGCTCGAGAGCGAGCGCATGCTGCATGCGAAGGTTGACCAGAAGGGCGTGGATACCCAGCGCGAGGTGGTGAAAGAGGAGCGCCGCCAGCGCTATGAGAACCAGCCGTACGGCACCATCCTGCTCGAAGTGCTCGACCGGGCCTACATCCAGCACCCGTACCGCTGGCCCACCATCGGCTTCATGGAGGACCTCAACGCGGCCAGCGAGAAAGATTACCAGGACTTCTATAAGAAGTTCTACGTGCCCAACAACGCCGTGCTCGTGGTGGCCGGCGATATCGATCCGGGCCAGGCGCGCAAGCTGGTGGAGCGGTACTTCAAGGATATCCCGCGGGGCGCTGCCGTGGAGCAGCCCGCAGTGGTGGAAGCGCCGCTGAGCGGGGAGAAGCGGGGCGTGGTGCACGACCGCATCCAGCTCCCCGCCGTGGTTCTCGGGTACCGCATACCTCCTGCGGGAAGCAAGGACTTCTACGCCGTGGAGCTGGTGAATCGCCTGCTGAGCAGCGGCAACAGTAGCCGGCTCAACGTGGCGCTGAAGGATCAGCAGCAGAAGGCCATCGCCACGGGCGCCTTCAACCTGCCCTTCGAGCAGGGCGGGCTGGCCATCCTCTATGCCATCGCCAACGCGGGGGTGGAGGCGCCGGCGCTGGAGCAGGCCATGCTCGCCGAGCTCGACCGGATCAAGCGTGATGGCGTGCCCAAGGCCGAGTTCAGCAAGCTGGTGGCCCAATTGGAGATGGAGAGCGTTCAGGACCGCGCCCGCATCGCGGGCATCGCCAGCGATCTGGCCCGCTGCCACATGCTGCTGGGCGATACCCGCTTGGTGAACACCGAGATCGACCGCTACCTCGCCCTCACGCCAGACGACCTGAAGCGCGCCGCGAGCACCTATTTCGGCGCCGACCGCGTGGTGCTGCACTACCTGCCCGCAGGGGCCAAGCAACCCTGATCCATCCATGACCATGCTTCTGGCAAACACCGCCATCCGCATCGGGCATCGCTTGCTCAGCGCTGCCACGCTCGCCTTCCTTCCGCACATGATGAATGCCCAGATCGACCGCTCCAGGGCCCCGCAGCCCGCTCCGCCGCCTTCCGTCAGCCTTGGCGAGCACAGCACCTTCACCCTCGCGAACGGCCTGCGGGTGATCGTGGTGGAGAATCATAAGCTCCCCTTGGTGAGCGTGCAGATGCGGTTCGACATCCCGCCCATGGCGCAAGGGGCGAAGACGGGCTACATCGAGCTGATGGGCGACCTGCTCGCGTCAGGGACAGCGAAGATGACTAAGGCGGCGATCGACGAGCAGGTTGACCGGCTGGGCGCGCAGCTCGCCACCAGTTCGGAAGGGGCCTATGCCAGCGTATTGCGCAAGCACCTGAACACCCTGCTCCCAGTGTTCGCCGATGTGGTGCGCAACCCCGCGTTCCCCAACGATGAATTGCAGAAGGCGCGCAAGCGGCTGCTCAGCGAGGTGAAGCAACGCAAGGATGACCCCTCCGCCATCGCCGAAGCCGTGGGCCGCTCGGCCATTTATGGGCGCAGCCATCCGTATGGCGAGCTGGCCACTGAGAAGAGTTTGGCCACGCTCACCCGCGAACTTCCTGCCGCCTATCATGCGAAGTACTTCCGGCCTGAGAACGGGTACCTGGTCTTCGTGGGCGATATCACAGAGAAGGAGGCGAAGGCCCAGGCCAAGCAGCATTTCGGCGATTGGAAGCCCGCCAAGCGCTACACCGTGGTGCATGAGGATGGCACCCAGACCATCGAGGGCATCGGCGAGGTCCGCTTCCTCGAGCGCCCCATGGTCCCGAGCGGCCCGCGACGGGTGATGATCGTTGACCGGCCCGGGGCAGCGCAATCGGTGATCCGCGTGGGCTTCCCGCTTAACCTGCACCCGAAGGACGTCCGCGCCCTCGCGGCCCAGGTGATGAACACCATCCTCGGCGGGGGCGTGTTCAATGCGCGGCTGATGCAGAATCTGCGCGAGGACAAGGGCTGGACCTATGGCTGCTATGCCACGCTCGACGCCGACCGCTTCAACGGGCATTTCCATGCGGGCGCCAGCGTGCGCACCGCCGTTACCGACAGCGCCATAGCCGAACTGATGAAGGAGCTGGAGCGCATGCGTTCGGGGAGCGTTACCCGCGAGGAGCTCGATCTCGCCAAGAGCTACATGGCCGGGAGTTTCGGCCGCAGCCTGGAGGATCCACGCACAATCGCACGCTTCGCGCTGAACACCTACCTGAACGAGCTCCCGAAGGACCACTACGCCACCTACCTGAAGCGGCTGGAGGCCATCACCGCCGCCGATGTGCAAGCGGCCGCTGAGGCTTTCCTCCATCCGGACAATGCGATCATCCTGGTGGTGGGTGACAAGAAGCGCCTGCAAGCCAAGCTGGCGCCGCTCAGCTGGAACACCGCGCAGCCCGTGATCGAGCTGGACGCCGACGGCAACCTCTTCGTGGAGCAGTTCGAGCCAGTCCCCGGCCTTACGGCTGACCAAGTGATCGCCAAGCATCTGCAGGCCATCGGCGGCAGGGAGGCTGCGGAGCGCATCAAGGACATGCGGATGAGCCTGAGCACCGAGATCGGCGGAACGGCCGTGGAGGTGACCCAGTGGTACGGCCCCGATGGGCAGTTCCGCTCGCAAGCCAAGGCGAATGGAGCCGTGATCCAGGAGGAAGCGTACGACGGGGAGCGCGCCATGCGCAAAAGTCCGCAGGGCACGGTAGAGCTGGAGGATTCGGACCTGGCGGAGTTGCGGTTCAATGGGCACCCCGTGCCCGAGCTGAGCTATGCCCGGGAGGTGGAGCGCACCATCCTCAGCGGCCGAACCGCCATCGATGGCAAGCCCGTGATCAAGCTCCACCTGGTGCTCAACGCCGGGGGCACGGTAGGCGATTACTTCGATGAGCAGAGCGGCCTGAAGCTGCGACGCGTGGAGCAACGCTCCGTGGATGGCCAGCCCTTGATGATCACCACCGATTACCTCGATTACCAGGCCAGTGGCGGCGTGCTCTTCCCGCGCACCATCGTGCAGAGCGGCGGTCCCATGGGTGATGTGACCCTTAAGGTGACGGGAATCGACATGAACACAGGGCTGAAACCCGCCTTCTTCGCCACCAACCTGCCTCCACGGGTGGTGCCGGACCACATCGAGATGCCGGAGCTGAATCCCCTGCAGGATGCCCCACCGCCGGTCGACGAGTAGGCTCAACCGACCGGGCTGCCAGCATGGCGCTTCGGCTTCAAGCGCGTTGAGGCCGCATCCGTGAGCGCTCGCTGGATTTCTTCAAGCAGCCTGCGCCGAATGAAGGGCCTGCGTGCCAGCAGGCTCACCTGCCGCACCGGCTCTGGCGCCTCGAACCGGCGAACGAAAGGGTCGCCAGGGCTCACGCTTAGCTCAGGCACCACGGTCATGGCCGAGCCATTGCGCACCAGTTGCTTGAGCGTCTCGATGCTTCCGGTCTCATACAGCACGTTATCGAGACCGCCTGAGCTGGGCCGGTCGCAGAGGCTCAGCGCCTGCTCGCGGAAGCAATGGCCTTCACCCAGCACCCAGAGCGCCTGCTGCCGAAGATCGGAGCGCGCCACCCGCTTGCGCCGTCTCAGCGCATGGCCTTCGGGCAGGTAGGCGAGGAATGGCTCCTCGAAGAGCGGCACCGCTTCCAGATCCGGCGCGTCAATTGGCGCCACCACGATGCCCAGGTCCAGCTGGCCATTGCGCAGGCCTTCGAGCACGCGGCTGGTCTTGCGCTCGTCGATCACCAAGCGCACATCAGGATGAGCGCGGGCGAAGCGCGGCAGGAAAAGGGGCATCAGGTAGGGCGCCAGCGTGTGGATGACACCGATGCGGTAGGTGCCTGCAAGGCCACTGCCCATCTCGTCCACCAGCGCCAGCAGCTGGCCCGCCTCGCGCAGCACCACCCGGGCCTGTGCGATGATGCGCTCACCAAGCTCCGTGGGGCGCACGGGCTGCCGGCGCCGATCGAAGAGCTGCTCGCCCAATTCCTCCTCGAGCTTCTGCAACTGCAGGGTGAGCGTGGGCTGGGTGACCCCGCAGGCCTCGGCCGCCCGGCTGAAGTGCCGATGGTCATCCAGGGCAATCAGGTATTCGAGCTGCTGCAGGGTCATCGGCAGTGTGAATGGCGAGGACAAGGTATTGGGGGCCCGGATCTGTTTGAGTTGATACACCAGACGCCTAGGCGATGCTGCCACGCACGAACCAATGGCCGCCCTTCGAGGGCTGGCAGAAGACCAATACTGGGCGGTTGAATGCAAAGGGCCATGAAGCGTGCCCTTCAATCGACTCTGGCTCGGTCATGTGACGCTGCCTTGCCTATCAACCGGCTTGTCGAACGTGCTTGCTTCAGGTTGAAGGAGGCAGTTTCTGGTTCGCCTAGGCTTAAAAGACGATGGTGTCAGACCATGGTTGTCTTCGTCGAAGAAATCAACATCTACATGAGTTCTTGTTTATATTTAATCGACGAAATAGATTGACACGTCGAATTTCAAGAGGCTACTTTTCCACTCCCAACCTCTCGGGCCTGCCAACGATTGCCCGCCACCGCTGGATGTGGCGCCTCTGCATCGTATCGGTTCAGCTGCCACCTGATTCGCATAACCCTCAAACCCGTCCAGCATGTCCTTGATTTCGACCCGATACACCAAATTGCCTAGAGTGCTTTGGCGCAGCGCCGCCGCAATGGCATTCCTGAGCCTTTTTTCAAGCGCACAGGCCCAATTCTGCGGCACGGCTTCATTCGTCAGCAGCATCACGCCCACGGCCACGGTGCAGACCTCAGCTGCGGCTTCGGGTGCTCGGCGCTACTGGACCTTCAGCGCCACCGCAGGTGTCATCTATAACTTCTACACCTGCGGGTCGGCTTCACAGGATACCTACCTGCGCATCTACAACGCAGCGGGGGGCGGAACCGAGGTGGCAAGCGACGATAACGGCTGTGGTACCATCTTTTCGCATGCCAATCTGCTATGGACCTGCCCTGCCACGGGTACGTACTCGGTGCTGCTCACGAGGTACAACTTCTTCACCTTCAGCTCATGTGCGACCTTGAACGCGAATGCCACGCTGAGCTACCGCACCGTTCCGAATCCTTGCAGTTCCATCACGAGCATCACGGCATGCGGGGTGAATCAGACCGCATCGCTGAACGGATCTGGCGCCGGATGGAATGTCACCGCATGCGGCTTCAGCACCCCGGGCCAGGAGCGTGTCTTCAGCTTCACGCCGAGCACCACGGGCGCGCATCAATTGGAAGTGATCACCGCTTCCGGGGGCTATGTGGATTACTTCTGGAAGCTGGCCTCTGGGGGCTGCAGCTCAGGAGGGTGGACCTGCATCGACGATCTGAATGCACCGGCGGTGGTGAACCTTCCCAGCTGGACTGCGGGGCAGCAGGTGTACATCCTGCTCGATGCGGAAGCCACGACTTCCATGACGCACACCTTCCGCATCAACTGCCCGATCCCCGTGCCCAGCAATGATCTGTGCGGCAATGCCATCACCATACCTGGAAGCGGCCCGTTCCCGCACCTCACCGCAGTGGTGAACAACACCAGCGCCACCAACACCGGCCAGCCCACGCCTTCCTGCCAAACGCTCTCCAACGCGAGCATCTGGTACAACTTCACGCCGGCATGCAGCGGCAACTACCGGTTCAGCACGTGCACAACCGATGCTCCTGCTTCCGGCGCGATCGACCATGTGCTGGTCGTGGCCACCGGCGCCTGCGGCGGCACCTTCACCCAATTGGCTTGCAATGATGACGCGGGGGCGGATTGCTCTTCCTCCGGGCTGAGCTCGATCATCCCCAGCGTTGCGCTCACCGCCGGAACCCAGTACCGGGTGATCGCATACACCTATAACACCGTACGCGGCAACATCCAGATCCAGACGAGATTCGTAGCGCCCACCATCACGGAGTTGTCACAATCAGTCGGTTGCATCAATTCCAACTTCACGGTTACCGGCACCAACCTCGCCTGTGCCTCATCAGTCACCATCGGCGGCGTGCCTGCGATCGTAGTGGCCAGCACACCTTCCAGCGGCCCTGTGGTGATCACATGCGCGGCAGGCACCGTAAGCAGTGCTGGAGGGGCCGGCAACTACACGGCTGAGGCCCCGCTCCTGGCCAGTGCAGTGGCGATAGACAATTGCGGGGCTTCCACGTTCACGGTGCAGTTTAACGTGAGCAGCTTGGGAAGCGGCTCTGTGGCCAACCTGCTTTATACGGTCGATGGCGCTCCGACCTACCTGCCGAACATCGGGCTGGGCACAACCACCATAGGCCCGTTCCCGGCAACAGCCCTGGTGCAATACACGGTGAGCAACGGCTCTTCAGCCTGCGCGGCGGCAACCGGGTATGCTTACAGCAATTGCGCCTATCAGATCACGTGCGGCTCCAGTGTCTTCGTGGATCACTGCTACGCCAACCTCGATGGCCGGACCTTCA
>CAZJTB010000036.1:0-2246 GCA_964548485.1 uncultured Chryseobacterium sp.
CGTTTCGCGCCCATCACCCTCAAGGAGATGGACGGCGTGAAGCTGCAGGACCGCGTGGACACCAAGTACGTCTTCGGCGAAGCGCTGCTGCCCGAGCTGCTGGAGGCCATGCGCCTGCACTACCGCGTGCTCGAGGTCGATGGCATCCGTGGCACCGCGTACCGCAGCCTCTACTTCGATACGCCCGACCTGAAGCACTACCGCGATCATCACAACAGACGCACCTTCCGCAGCAAGGTGCGCTTCCGCGAATACATCGGCAGTGGCCTCGTGTTCCTGGAAGTGAAGCGGAAGACCGGCCGCGGCCGCACCGACAAGGCGCGGCTCCGCGTGGACGCGATTCCCGAACGGATCAGCGCGGAGCAAGCCGCATTCATCCGCGAGGCCAACGGCGATGCCGACGTGCTCGCGCCCTCGCTCTGGAACCACTTCACGCGGTACACCTTCGTGGCGCAGCAGGGCACGGAGCGCCTCACCATGGACCTCGACCTGCGCTTCAGCGACCCCGAGCGCACGGGCTCGCTGGAGGGCATCGTGGTGGCCGAGCTCAAGCAGCCCCGCGCCGACCGCCTCTCCCCTTTCGTGCAGCTCATGCGACAGCGCGGCATCCGGCCCAGCGGCATGAGCAAGTACTGCATCGGCATGCTCGCGCTCGGCCGCCCCGTGAAGCACAACGCCTTCAAGGAGGTGCTGCTCCTGCTGCAGCGCATACGCAACGCCGCCTGAACCAATCCGATCAACCGCATGCGATTCCTGGGCTGGGACCTCTACCACAGCGACTTCCTCGAGCTCCTGTTCAAGTTCGCGCTGAACCTCCTAGTGGTCTATGTGCTCATCCGCCGCATCTACTACCCCATCCATCGGAAGAAGGACTTCCTCTTCACGTACTTCCTCTTCAACATCCTCATCTTCTTCCTCTGCGGGCTGCTGAACAGCGTGAAGCTGAGCACCGGATTCGCCTTCGGCCTCTTCGCCATCTTCAGCATCCTGCGCTACCGCACCGAGCAGATCAGCATCAAGGACATGACCTACCTGCTCGCGGTGATCGCCGTGGCGGTCATGAACGCGCTGTTCGGCAAGAAGGTGAGCCTCATCGAGCTGCTCTTCACCAACGCGCTCATCCTCGCCGCGGCCTATGTGCTGGAGCACCTCTGGCTCACCCGCCACGAGGCCATGCGGCTGCTCATCTATGAGCGCATCGACCTCATCAAGCCAGAGAACCGAGAGCGGCTCTACGCCGACCTGCACGAGCGCCTGGGCGTGAAGGTGAGCAGGGTGGAGATCGGCCGCATCGACCTCCTGCGCGACACCGTGCAGCTGCGCGTGTTCTACTTCGACGATGAGCAGGGCGACCGCTCCTTCGTGGAGATGCCCCGCGATAACGATGATTAAGCGCGCACGGCGCCAGACCGGGCCGATGCGCCCGGCTCAGCCGCGCAGCACCAGGGCCACCGCGTAGGCGCACGCCCCCTCCTCGCGCCCCACGAAGCCCATGCGCTCGTTCGTGGTGGCCTTGATGCTCACCGCATCGATGCCCACCCCGAGCAACGGCGCAAGCAGTTCGCGCATGGCCGGGGCATGGGGCATCATCTTGGGGCGTTCCATCACCAGTGTGCAATCCACGTTGCCCACGCGCCAGCCCTGCTCGCGAAGCAGGGCCACAACCGCTTCCAGCAGCCGCTTGCTATCGGCGCCCTTCCACGCCGGGTCGGTGTTGGGGAAGTGCTGCCCGATATCGCCCAGCGCCACGGCGCCAAGAAGCGCATCGCACACGGCATGCAGCAGCACATCGGCATCGGAGTGGCCGTCGAGCCCGCGGTCATGCGCGATCCTTACGCCGCCCAGCCAGAGCTCCCGGCCCTCTTCCAGTCGGTGGGCATCGTACCCGAAGCCCACGCGGAACCCGGGCGCTGCCGGAATCTGGCTCATTCGGCCTTCTTCTTCGCGCCCTTGCCGTCGAACATGAAGCCCAGCGTGAAGCGCAGCGTGTTGGCCAGGGGGCTCCGCTGCGTGTTCGCGATCAGGTAGCTCATGTCGAGCGCGAACTTGCTGTAGCGCACGCCGGCGCCCAGGGTGAAGTATTTGCGGTTGCCCTTGGTGTAGTGCTCCCAGAAATAGCCCGTGCGGAACGCGAACTGATTCGCGTACCAGTACTCGAAGCCGCCGGCCAGGTTCACTTCGCGTATCTCCTCGCGCCACCTGCTCCCTGCCAGCACGCTGTAGGTGCTGTCGTCATTCAGGATCAC
>CAZJTB010000036.1:2272-11228 GCA_964548485.1 uncultured Chryseobacterium sp.
GTGAAGCTGCCGAAGATGCCCTGGGCAACGCCCACATTCGGGTTCCGGCCGCTCACCACGGCGCGCTCGTTGGTGGTGGGATCAATGCGGTTGTCAGGGTAGTACACCGGTGGCGTGGGCACCAGCAGCTTATTGGCGTCCAGGTTGAAGGTGACCTTGTTGTACTCGTCGAGGTCCAGCGTGAAGGAGGGGCCCAGGCGCAGGTTGATGGGAATGAAGTCCTGGTTGGAGGAACTGGTGTAGGACATCTTGGCGCCGACATTGGACACATTGATGCCGAACGCGAAGAGGCCTTCCTTGTCGCCCATCTGGATCTCGGGCTTGCGGTAGAAGAACGAGACATCGGCCGCCACGGATTGACCTGCCTTGCTCTGCGCGCCCTGCACGCTGATGCCGCCCGTGAGGTTGCTGTTCACGTAGCGGATGGCCACGCCGCCGGAGAAATTATCGCCGAACTGCTGCGCGAAGGCCAGGTCCACCGCGAACTCGGCGGGCTTGAAATCGCGGATGACGGAGCCATCGAAGTTGGTGAAGGTGATGCTGCCCAAGTTGAAGTAGCGCAGGCTGCCACCGATGGCGCCACGCTTGTTGGCGAGCCGCTTGTAGCCGGCCAGGTAGGCCAGGCTCATATCCGGCACCAGGTTGCGCAGCCAGGGACTGTAGCTCATCATGAACTCGCCGTCGTTCTCCGCGAAGGCCAGCTTGGAGGGATTCCAGTGGATGGAGTTGGCATCGGGTGAAACGGCCACGCCCGCATCGCCCATGCCGCCGGCCCTGCTATCGACCGAAATGAGCAGGAAGGGGACCGCCGTGGTGATGGTATTGAGGATGCCCTGCCTGCAATCCTGGCCAGTGAGCTGGTTGATGCAGTTGGTGCTCACCGAGCCCTGACCGGATGCCAGCAAGGATGAGGCGCCTATCGCGATGCCGAGCGCCGCGCGCGCGACCGTGGAAGAATGGAACATGTAAATCAGGATGGCCCTGTTTCTTGAGGGCTGCGAATATACGCCGGCCCCTTGGGGTTTATTGCGCAACTACCGGAGGATCACGAGCTTCTCGAACTTCTCGGCCTTCTCGCCATCGGGGGTGCTCACCTTCAGCCGGTACACATAGACGCCCCGGCCCAATCGGTCGCCGAAATCATCCCGTCCGTCCCACGAGAGCGGCTCGCCCCGGAACCCATCGCACAGCACCTGCTGGGCGATAGACTTCACGATCCGGCCGCTTACCGTGAACACCTGCAGCTGCACATCCAGGGTGGTACAGGGCCTGTTGTGCTCGAAGTAGAACTGCGTGAACGTGGTGAACGGGTTGGGGTAGTTCAGCACGTGGGCGAGCGCGAGCTCCGCGCTCGGGGCCACCACGAATTCCGTGGTGCTCTCCGAGGAGTTGTTGAAGGTGTCCCAGGCCTTCAGGCGCAGGGTATGCCTTCCCTCGGGCAGCTTGCTGAAGCGATATCGGACCTGGCCGCTCTTGTACGTGTCCAGGTCGGCCTCGTACAGGTCGTTGAGCACGATGGCCTGCTCCGAGTTCTCATTCAACGTGGCCAGCAGGTCGTGCCCGATGCTGGTGCCCACGGTATTGATGCCGTTCTCATCGAAGATCTTCGCGAAGAGCAGCGGGTTCTCATCGGTGATGCCGCCGCGCACGAAGCGCTCATCGTTCATGAACAAGTCGATCCGTGGCCCGGTTTCATCGAGCGCAACGTTCGTTGCCGATGACCCTACCAAGGGCGAGTTGTCATAGCCGCAAGCGTTGGTGGTGGCCGATTCGGCGTAGCACGCCACACGGCCCGGCCCCACCGCGTAATTGATGTCCTTGGGCACCACGAAGGTGAAGCTGAACTGCCCGTTCACCACGGAGGCCCGCCCCCTGTAGATCACGCTCTTCCGGATGCCGAATGCGAAGGGCGAGCCGCCATCGTTGGCGAGCGTCAACTGGGTCTTCTCCTTGTCGAAGACCACGGGCACCACCACCCCATTGAAGGCGGCCATGGGCTGGCCGCCGCCATCATCCACGAAGCCGGAGATCCTCACCGTGGAGAGCGCCTTCAGCGTGTCCAGCGCATTGCCCAGCGTATCGGTGTAGCTGGAGATGCGGATGGTGTGCCTGGGCTGGGCCATGCGCATGCTGGGATCGCCGAGCAGGGTGAAGTTGCGGTGGTTGCGCAAGGTGCCCTGCGTGGTGGCGATATCGCGCTTGGTGCGGCGGTACACATCGCCCAAACGGTGGTCCCGACCCAGTTCGTCCGTGGCGCTGAACGCGTAATCGTAGAAGTCGTTGGCCAGGGTGAAGTTCTGGCTGGAGTAGGCCAGGCGGGTGGTGGTGAAGAGCGCGACACCGCCACCCTTCGGGTTCAGCAGCACCAGCTCGCCCGCCGATGTGCGGCCTGGATCGTCCCACCGGGAGAACTCGCAGGTGGCCGTCATGAAGAGCGGCAATCGGTCCTTGTTGGACCAGCCCATGATGGTCGCATTGTCGAGCAGCCGCTCATGCGCCCAGCCCACCTCCCCCCCATGGCCGATGTAATTCACCAGCAGCATGCCTTTCTGCACCTTGTCCCGCAGGTCGTTCACCGCCTGGGGGTAGCGCTCGCCGCCGGGCGTGGTGATCTGCTG
Source organism: uncultured Chryseobacterium sp. (assembly GCA_964548485.1). Classification (GTDB taxonomy): domain Bacteria; phylum Bacteroidota; class Bacteroidia; order Flavobacteriales_F; family PHOS-HE28; genus PHOS-HE28. The sequence continues at coordinate 4,891 of CAZJTB010000036.1, forward strand.
GTAGGCGTCGAGGTAGATCTTCTCGGTGTTCAGGTAGGGATGCTCGTTCTCCACGCGGCGCGCGAGGAAATCGCTCTGGTCCATGTGGATGATGCCCTCGAATCCGTCGCCTTCCTGGTCGTCGCTCACGAAGAGCACATGCGTGCGCCAATCCGGGATGCCGCCATCGCCCGTGGTGGAGCAATTGCTGGCCGAGGCGCTCAGCAGCTGCTGGCGGTCGTATGAGAGGATCTTGTCCACCACCTCATTGGCCTGCTGCGCGCTGTGCGCAATGATGCGGCCGATGCCGATATCGACCAGGTCGGCCGTGCTCTCGCCCTCGTTGGGGTCGAGCAGGCCGAAATAATCATCGGACGTGTACGACCGTGAGTAGTCGATGGCGTCCTCGGTCTGGTACGATGGCACCCAGTTCTGATTGCTGAAGGCGAGCGAGATGTTGTTGTAGGAGCCATCGCCGAAGAGCAGCAGGTAGCGCGGCAGCTCCTCCGGCATGCCGGCCTTGTCGTAGAGCATGCGCATGAAGCGCTTGATGGCGGTGGCATCGCGCATGCCCGATGAGAACTCGTTGAAGACCTGCTGCGGGGTGCAGATGAGGACCTCCAGGCCTTCCTGCGCGCGGGCATTGGCCAGGCGCTGCGCGGCGCTGTTGAACTCCGGCGGGCATACGATCACCAGGTCCGTGGGCAGCACGGTGGCATGCAGGTCCTGGTTGCCAACGCGACCCACGCGGGTGGGCACGAGGTAATTCTGGTCGCGGAAGGCGATGAACTGGCGGAGGCCCTCGGTCTCCACGGTGAAGCGCCGCTGCTGCCCGGAGGCGGTGAAATCGATGCGCGCAGGAGCCGCTGGATCGGTGATGTCCCAGATGCGCTGCACGGTGCCGGCCTGCTCCAGCACGAACTCGCTCACGGCGCCAGGGCCCACGCTCGCGAACGCTCGGAATGCCAGCTGATCGCCGCTCATCCGGAGCTCGCGCAGGCAATTGAGGCGCAGGAAATTCATCCAGCCCACGGACGAGAGCGGGTCGAACTTGTTGAAGGTGACCGTGAAGGGAACGCTGCTCCCGCTGGCCGGCCACGTGAAGGTCTGGAGGAAGTTGCGGCCTACCGGCCCCGATGAGCTGGAGCCCACGCCCTGCACATTGAAGGACGAGGAGAAGGCGCCACCCGAGCTCACGGCAAAACTGCTGCTGTTGGTGATCACCCCGCTGTTGAGCGTGCGCGCCGCGCCGCTGAACTCGAGCAACACCGGGGCGCCCGGCACCAGGAAAGGCGTCTCGAACTGGTAGCTGTAGGTGGTGGTCAGGTCGAAGGTCTCGCCGTACCACGTGCGGCCGCTCTTGATCAGGTTCACCAGGTCGCGGTCGATCACCTGCCGGTCGTTGAACCGGGTGATGGTCCGATTGGCGGGCGCCGAGGCCAGGCTGGCAGCAGCAACGCGCACCGGCGGCTCCACATCGATCCCGATGAAATAAGAGGCGGAATCGGTGTACACGTGCTTGGTGTGGCGGAAAAGCGTGTCGGCGGTTTCCCAGCGCAATGGCCCGGAAGCGTAGAAGAGGACATGGTCGCCGGGGCCGAGCACGCCATCGCCGCCATCGACCACCTCAATCGCGTTCACGCGCAGATCGGTGGGCGGCAGCGCGGCATTGTTGAAGGGCAGCAGCCCATGGTGATTGCCATAAACGTTCACGCGGTCGCTGGCCAGATTCTGCACGTTCACGCCCAGGTCGCGCAGGAACTCATAGGTCATGCGGTACACGCCATCGCGGGGCACCGTTACGCGGAACCATTCACCGTTGCGCAGCTTGGAATGGTCCGGGTAGTCCGATTTAGGCTGCCCGCCCCCCCCGCTGGAGGCCTCCAACGCGAGCTCGAATGACACCAGTTTCTCCACCGCGCCCGAAGCCGGGTTCCGGCGGAAGGGATCGATGGTGACCAGTGCAAACGGTTCCTTGCGGTGCCAGGCCAGTTGGGCTTGCACCTGCGGCTGGGAATCCTCCTCTATGGCCATGGGCCAAGCCTTGCGCTCCGATTCGGTCAAAGGCTCGTAGCGGGCATTGCTCAGGTAGGCCGACACTTGGGTGGCCTCCCCTGCCAACGGAATCACTTCACTGTATCGGGGCAGGTCTCCTCGCTCAGCATCGAACTGGGCACCTGGAAAGGCGAGCGCTGCCGGTGCGTCTGTGGGCAATGGCCTGGCCTTCTCCTCCTGCTTCTGTTCGGAGGCCAAGGAGGGCCACGCCAATGTCCGGGTTAAGGGCTGCTGGGCCCACGCACCCAGCGGCATCACAAGGAGCAGGGAGGAAACCTCCGCACAGAGGGGCAACTTCATCACAGTCAATCAACAGGTTTTCAACAGTTTGGTTCGAAAGTACTACCTTCGACCCTTGCTTTCGCAACACCGGGGTGAACGGGACCTGTTCGTGTTTATTGCCGCAGCCTGAACGAACCGATTCGGAAGCCCTCCGTATAATTGGCGCTTGCAGTTGAGCCTTGATCGCAACGAGAGCATGAAGAATCGGACCCTTCGGCGTGTGGGCATCGCGTTCGCATGGGCTGTGCTGGTGTGCGCCACCGCGAGCGCCCAGGATCCGCAGTTCACCCAGTTCTACGCCAATCCACTGTACCTGAACCCGGCGCTGGCAGGCAGCGCGCGCTGCCCCCGGGTGGTGCTCAACTACCGCAACCAGTGGCCCGCGCTCACCGGCACCTTCGTCACCACCAGCGCCAGCTACGATCAGCACATCGATGGCATTATGGGAGGCCTTGGCCTGCTGGTGACCAATGACCAGGCCGGCAAAGGCACGCTCAGCACCACTACGGTGAGCGGGATCTACTCCTACCAGCTGGCTGTTTCGCACAAGTTCTCCCTGCGGTTCGGATTCCAGGCCACGTACTTCCAGAAGTCGCTGGATTGGAGCAAGCTCACCTTCGGCGACCAGATCGACCCCCGGCGCGGCTTCATCTACAACACGAACGATGTGCCGCGCGGCGGACGGGTGGGCAATGCGGACTTCAGCGCCGGCGTGCTCGGCTACTCGGATATCTTCTTCGTGGGCTTCGCGGCCCATCACCTCACGCAGCCGAACGAATCGCTCATCGTGGGCGAGAGCAAGCTGCCCATGAAGTTCACCGGCCATGGCGGCGCCTCCATCCCCTTGGGCATGCGCGGCAAGTACGGCGAGGCACGCACCAAGATCTCGCCCAACGTACTATACATGCAGCAGGCGGCGTTCCGACAGTTGAACCTCGGCGTGTACATCGACCATGGTCCCATCACCGCCGGGGTGTGGCACCGCACGCGCGACTCCTTCATCGCCCTCATCGGCTTCCACACCGACAAGTTCAAGTTCGGCTACAGCTACGACCTCACCACCAGCAAGCTGACCACCCAAACCGCCGGCTCGCATGAGGTGAGCCTGCAGATGCAATTCAACTGCAAACCGAAGCGCCGCAGGTTCCGCGTGGTGGCATGCCCCACCTTCTGAGCCCAACGCCACAACCACTCCGCACCATGAGCCTTGCAAGGAAGACAGGGATCCTGCTGACGGGCGCAGCCCTTTTCTCGAGCTGCCAGTTCGAGAAGAGCGGTGCCACCGGCTGGAACTACAACGACTCCAAGAATGGCGGCTTCGAGAAGGCCGCCTTTGAGGAGCAGGAGAACGGGCCCGGACTCATCCTCATCGAGGGCGGTCAGTTCACCATGGGGCGCGTCACGGACGACCTGCGCCACGATTGGGACAACATCCCGCGCTCCGTCACGGTATCGTCCTTCTATATGGACGAGGTGGAAGTGACCAACTTCTACTGGCTGGAATACCTCTACTGGCTCGATCGCACATTCGGGGCTGATTACCCCGAGATCTTCAAGAAGGCCCTCCCCGACACGCTCGTGTGGCGCAGCAAGCTGGCCTTCAACGAGCCCTATGTCGAGTACTACCTGCGCCATCCCGCTTATCGCGACTACCCGGTCGTGGGCGTCAACTGGCTTCAGGCCAACGATTACTGCGCCTGGCGCACCGACCGTGTGAACGAGCTCATCCTCATCCGCGAGGGCCTCTTCGAGCACTACACGAGCCAGATCAACGAGGACCATTTCACCACCGACGCCTACCTCGCAGGCCAATACGAGAGCGGCAAGAAAATCGATGGGGTCATCGACTTCGACCCCAACAAGGACCGCCGCAATGTGAAGATGGAGGACGGCGTGCTATTGCCCCGCTACCGGCTGCCAACCGAGGCAGAATGGGAGTACGCCGCGCTGGGCATCATCGGCAACACGGTGGATGAGCGCGTGGTGGAGCGCCGCATCTATCCCTGGAACGGGCACTGGGTGCGCTACGACAGCCGCAAGAAGGGAGGCGCATTCTACGGCGACTTCCGGGGCAACTTCATGCGCGGCCGGGCCGATTACATGGGCGTGGCCGGCAGCCTGAACGACAACGGCGATATCACCACGCCAGTGTTCAGCTACTGGCCCAACGACTACGGCCTGTACAACATGGCCGGCAACGTGAGCGAGTGGGTGATGGATGTGTACCGGCCGTTGAGCCCGGAGGACAAGGATGATTTCCGCCCATTCCGCGGCAACGTCTTCAAGACCAAGGTGCTGAACAGCGACGGCGCGGTGCAGGACAAGCACGACCTGGTGATCTACGATGTGGACGGCATCAAGTACTTCCTCACCGAGTTCCAGCTGGCCATGCAGGGCCGCGCCACGGATGAGGAGGCCGCCCTCATCGATGAGCTGCTCTCGGCCATTGATCAGGCCATCGAGTTCAACAACACGCGCAAGCCCGATGCTGCCATGCAGCGCGTGCAGGACATGGTGGATCAGATCAAGGCCTCCAGCATCCCCTCCGACATCCAGCCCAAGCTCCTGAGCGGCATCTCCGATTACCAGATGGATCAGCCCGGCGACATCCGCATGCGCAACGTGACCGTGGAGGAGAACATCGATCGCCGCAACTACCGCCGTGCGGACAACATCAACTTCCGCGACGGCGATACCGAGAGCAGCCTCTTCTTCGACCAGGCCGATTTCGAGGGCAACCCGATGTATGACTGGGGCAAGACCACCCTGATCAACGACCGCAGCCGTGTTTACAAGGGCGCGAGCTGGGCCGACCGGATCTATTGGGCGAACCCCGCCACGCGGCGCCATCTGGATGAGCGCCAGAGCACGGCCACCATCGGCTTCCGCTGCGCCATGACCCGCGTGGGCAGCCCCAAGGGCCTCGGCGACGACAAGCGGCGGAAGAAGCTGGATTCCTCCAAGAAGCGCTAAGCGCGCACGCGACTACATTCGACCCCCGGCCCTGTGCCGGGGGTCTTGCTTTCCACCATGACCGTTGAAGAACTGCATGCCCGCTTCCTAACGTGCAGCGGCGCCTGCACCGATACGCGCGCGATCGGCGAGGGGTCCATGTTCTTCGCGCTGAAGGGGCCCAACTTCGACGCCAATGCGTTCGCCGCCGAGGCGCTTTCCAAAGGGGCGCGCTTCGCGGTGATCGACTCGCCGCAGGCTGCCGGCGACCCGCGCTGCATCCTGGTGCCTGACGTTCTCGCGGCGCTGCAAGAACTGGCCCGATTCCACCGCCGGGGCTTCAGCATCCCCATCATCGGCATCACGGGCTCGAATGGGAAGACCACCACCAAGGAGCTTGTCCAATGCGTGCTGGCTGCTGACAGGCCCACCCTGGCCACCCAAGGCAACCTGAACAACCACATCGGGGTGCCGCTGACCGTGCTGCGGCTTGGCCACGAGCACCGCATCGCCATCATCGAGATGGGTGCCAACAAGCCTGGTGACATCGCTGAGCTCTGCGGCATCGCCGAGCCCAGCCATGGCCTCATCACCAATATCGGCAAGGCCCATCTGGAGGGCTTTGGCGGATTCGAGGGCGTGCTGCGCACCAAGACGGAGCTGTACGGAGCGGTCACCCGCAACGAAGGCCTCCTTTTCGTGAATGCCGACGACCCGCTGCTGATGGAGCATTCCAGCAGGCTGCGCCGGCACACCTATGGAACGAGTGCGGGAGCTGACACCCGGGGATGGGCGCTGCCCGACGAGGCGCTCTTCCTACGCCTGGCTTTTCTCGCGTCCGATGGCCGTCAGCAGGAGGTTCGCACGAATCTGGTAGGCGCGTACAACCTGCCGAACGCGCTTGCCGCATTGGCCATTGGCCGGCATTTCGGTGTGCCTGACGCGCGCATGGCGGAAGCACTCGCGGCTTACAGGCCCAGCAACAACCGCTCGCAGCTGCTGTACACAGGCCGCAATCAGCTCGTCCTGGATGCCTATAACGCGAACCCCACGAGCATGAGCGCCGCACT
>CAZJTB010000037.1:0-11150 GCA_964548485.1 uncultured Chryseobacterium sp.
CATCACATCGGTGATATCGAAAGCACCCTTCTCCTGGCCGATGCGCGCGTAGAAGACGATGTGCAGGATCAGGTCGCCCAATTCCTTTTCCACGCCGTCGAGGTCACCTTCAAGGATGGCGTCACCCAGCTCGTAGGTCTCCTCGATCGTGAGGGGGCGCAGGGTCTCCAGGGTCTGCTTCCTGTCCCACGGGCATTGCTCGCGCAATTCGTCCATGATGGTCAGCAGTCGCAGGAAGGCTTCGGCACGGGGATCCATGCCGCGAAGGTGCGATAGTGGGAGCACAGATCACTCCTTCACCCAACGGCCACTGGCGATTCGCTGCCCGCTGGCATCGGTGAGCACATACGCATAAACCCCAGCGGCGAGGTCATGGGTGTCGAAGCGCGCCTGTCCGAATCGCAACGGCTCCATGGAAATGGCGCAGCCATTCAGGTCGAATAGGGTGGCCGTTGCCTGTCGATTCGGTCCGTTGAGCGTGAGGCGCAGCTCATCGCTGCCAGGATTCGGCGCGGCATGCACGAGCGGCGCGCCAGCTTCCTCATCCATGCCGGTGAAGCAATCGTCGGGGCTGAACTTGCGGGCCCAGCCCACCCATGGCCGTTCCGGATCACTCAGGTCCACGCGGCTGCCCACGAGCAGGTAGCCGCCATCGCTGGTGGCGATGATGCGGTCCACGAAGTAGTAGGCGTTTTCCGCGAAGCCATCGATGATGTTGGTGCAGAGGACATTCAGTGCCGTGTCGAGCTTGTACACGTGCACACGGCTGGGCTCTTCAGGCAGGAATGGAGAGGGTGGGCCGGACTCGAAGTTGGCCACCATGGCGAAGAGCAGGTTGCCATCGGCATCGCGCGTGAGGTTGCGGAGGATGGCAGGGTGGTCGTTATGGAAAGGCGTGTCGAACACGATGGATCCCAGCCACGCGCCCTCGTCGGTGATTTTCTGTATGGCTCCTTTATGCCCGCTGCTCAGCGAACCAATTTTGCCGCCGACCAGAAGATTTCCCGATTCCAAGCGTAGGAAGCAATGCTGGTCGTATAGTGTGTTCTGCAATGTGGGCAGTGCATTGGTTCCATCAATCCGTGGCCCACTGAAACCGCCTAGGTAGTTGATGTCCGGGTCGAATCGCAAGTAACTCACGAAGAAGACGCTGTATTCAGGTAGCCCAGGTGCTCCGGCACAGCCAATCAGATATTCTCCGGACGCGCTTTCGATGACTCCTCGTGAGATGAGGACCCACGGCGAAATGAATCGAATGCTGTTGATCGAGTCACCATCAGCTCCAGTCCGGAACAGGATCATGGATGTATGTGGGGCGTCAAGCGTGAGGCCGTAGAATGCTGGGATGATAAGGTCTCCATTAGATGCGCGCATGGCGTTATCCAACGAGGCCCCAATGGCATCAGGGATGTGATACAGTGAAGAATCGATGCCATTGAGTTCGTTATCCAGGCAGACCCGGAATACGCCGTATTCGCCTTGCATGCCGTAATCGCCCAGGATGTCGAAAGTGCCATTCGAGGGGTTGGGGATGATGACGAATGGAGAAGTGAGAGAGTCAGCCCAAATGAGGCGCGAGGCGATCATATTGCCTGATGCATCCAGCTTTTCCGCCATGCCGGGTCCTTGCATGTCGAAGGTGGTTGGGACGTGAAGCGTGGAGACAAGCGAGTATCCATCTTCCGTTTCCGTTGCGTCAGTAATGCGAACGAAGCGATTATTCACGGGCAACTCATGCTGCCATGTGCTTTGTGCGTTGGCCGCGAATCCGGCCAACGCACAAAGCAACACGCTGTCCAATCGCAGCCGGATAATCACTTCGGAGGGCATTGCAGGTTGCCGTAGCTGTAGAGAGCCATATGACTATATACAGGTGGGTTAGCGAATAGGATCATGTCATCAATTTCCGCCGTGCTCGGATTCTTTCCGGTTGGCTTCAGCTGGAGCATTAAGTCCCATGCCTTCTGAGTGTAGAAGCTCATGTGCGCAGGCGGTATGCAGTTGCTGCAGGTCTGGCCCACGCACCGGTAAAGCATGTATGGCGTTGCGGGTATGCCGGTGGAATAATTCGTGAGTGGGAAATTGATGTCTGCAATCACCGTCAAACCGGCCCAATTCACGCCTCGTGTCACCACACTATGCCAGAACCAACCGTCTGCTGGTAGTCCGATAGCTCCTCGAATGCGACTTTGAATCCTCAGATCTGCGCACACCGTAGCTCCGCCGTTGTTTGGCCCGCAGCCACAATTGTTCGGGTTTGCCCCTGAGCCATACCAAATGTGCTCATTCGCCCCATAGCCTGTATGCACATCCTTCTCGTAACCACTGCCCAGGTGAACCAGCACTTTGGCGATAACGGTTTCAGCTTCGCCGGATGGGATGAGCGCCACATCGGCCAGCACCAAGTGGTTCACCTCGGGGGTTATCAAGGCATCGAGCTGGCTGCGCAGCGCGATGTATGCCGCTTGCGCATCGGAAGCCGTGATAAGGGCATTCTCTATCGGGATGGCGGCTTCGAGGCTGTCGGTCGCGTGGTTGCTGTACTCCAGCCAGACTTGCGATTCCGTGTAATTGAGGCCCGCTTCGATGTACCACTCGGCGCTGTCGAGGGTCATGGGCGAATTGTCTTTGAGCTGGTCCGATGCGAGGGCGCGCTCCACAAAGACCTTCACGCGCGGGGTTACGTCGATGCTCGTTGGATTCTCCAAGGTTTCCGATGCTGCTTCTTTCCGGCAGCCTACAAGGGCCGCCGCGCTTACGGCCACCGCTGCCGCAAGGCTAAGCGCTAGGCGCGTTCTGCGTTCTGCGTTCTGTGTTCTGTGTTCTGCGTTCTCATAGTGAAGGAGCATTGGTTAGGTGTGTGAAAGTAGATGCATAGGCAAGCCAACTCCAAATTCACTTTTCAACAGCCCATCAAGTTTTGGTCGCTTCCTCTACTGGTGGCATCCTCGCGTTAAAGGTGTGCTGGTGAGGGGTGAACGGAAACGACGGCGACCACCTTGTGGGTGGCCGCCGGTGACTTGCGTGAAGGTCGATCACTCCACCACGAGGCGCTTGGTGATGGGCCTGCCATCGCTGAAGACGCTCACGTAATACGCGCCGGCCTCCCAGCCGCTGATGTCGTAGGTGCGCTGCACGGTGCCGGCGGTGGCGAGGCGTCCACCACGCGCAGCATCTGGCGCGCGGGGCGGTCCGAATCGGCCAGCAACACAAAGCTTCCATGGGCGGGGTTGCCGCCGTGGATGGAGAGCTGCATGCCATTCACCCGGCTGTTGCTGCCAACATTCACCGCGCCTGGCGTGAACACCGCGCCGATGACCATGTCGATGTTGCCACCAGTGCCGATGGCCGCGAGCAAGGTGGTCCAGATGTTCAGCGGCGGCAGGCGCAACCAGCTGAAGTCCTGCTGCTCCACGAAGCCGTCGGTGGTAGCGGCGCAATTGATGGAGTCGCCCGCAGCCAGGTTGCTGATGTTGTAAGTGATGGCGAAGCTCTCCTGAACGTACACCGGCGGGAAGGAGACCCCGGAGAAGCCGGTGGTGGACACATCGGCCAGTGGCAGGTCGGCCTGGGCCAGGGTGGTGTTGGGGCTGGGCGCGAGGAATTGCGTGGTGCTGGTGGTGCCGATGAGCCCGTTCATGCGCCGGAGGCGTACGGTGATCCGCGAATCGGGCGAGCCGCTGGTGTAAACGCGCTGGCTGAAGAAGAAGACGGCCCCGTCGATGGAGACGGCATCGCCATAGGTGTCGAACTGCTGCGCGAACTCGGTGACGCCGTACTCGCTGGTGCCGAGCAGCATGCCGCCCTCGGGCGTGATGTAGCTGGCGACCTGGCCTGCGTTGATGGCATTGAGCACCCCAAAGCTCAGCAGGGTGTCCGTGCCGCGCGTGGCATCGATGGTCGGCGGCGGCACCAGGCGCGTTTCGCCGATGACGAGTTGCGCGCGCGGTGCTGGAGGCGAGCAGGAACAGCAGGACGGGTAGAGCGTGCTTCATGCGAGGGGTGTTTTGGTTGCTGAAGGTGAGCCCGCCGAAGATCGGAGGCGAGGGCTTTCCAAGCAAGCGCCCGCATACCATTGCTGGCGCACCCCCGTTACTTTGCCGCCCTTCGATGCGCCGCCTGCTGCTGGTCCTTCCCCTTATTGCCGCGGAAACGCTGTGGGCGCAATCGACGGCCACCCTGCGCGGCACCGTGCGCGACGATGCGGGCGCCAGCTTGCCGCAGGCCAATGTGCAGGTGCTGGGAAGCGCGCTGGGCACGGTGTGCGATGAGCAGGGGCGATACACGCTGCAGCTCCCGGCCGGCCGCTCGTGGACGGTGCGCTGGAGCTACACCGGGCACGTGAGCCACGAGGAGGTGGTGGAGCTCGCCGCCGGGGAGACGCGCACGATCGATGCGCGGCTGCGCCTCACCTCCCTGCCCACCTTCGAGGTGCAGGACCGCCGCGCCGACCGCGAAGGAGGCGTGCAGCGGATCGATCCGCGTCTGGCGCGCTTCAATCCCATGCCGGGGGGTGGCGTGGAGGCGCTACTCACCGGGCAGCTGGGCGTGGTGGCGCGCAACGAGCTCAGTAGCGGCTACAGCGTGCGCGGCGGCAACTTCGACGAGAACCTGGTGTACGTGAACGACATCGAGGTGTACCGGCCCTTCCTGGTGCGCGCCGGCCAGCAGGAGGGCCTCAGCTTCCCGAACCCCGACATGATCGAGCGCATCAGCTTCAGCGCCGGCGGCTTCGAGGCGCGCTACGGCGACAAGCTCAGCAGCGTGCTCGACATCCAGTACAAGCGGCCGCGCGAGTTCGCCGGCTCGGCCATGGCCAGCTTGCTCGGCGGTGCCGTGCACATCGAGAGTCCCCTGATGAACAGGCGGCTGCGCCAGATCACGGGCTTCCGGTACCGTACCAACCAATGGCTCCTCGGCGGCGGCGACACCCAGGGCGAGTACCGTCCGGTGTACGCCGACCTGCAGAGCTACTGGACCTACGACCTGAAGGACAACCTGGAGTTGGGCTTCCTGGGGCTTTACTCGCGCAACCTCTACGATGTGGTGCCGCAGAGCCGCACCACCGAGTTCGGGCCGTTCAACCAGGCGCTGCGCTTCGATGTGTTCTTCGACGGCCGCGAGCGCACCGCGTTCGAGACCTGGTTCGGCGCGCTCAACCTGAATGCGCGGCCCAGCAAGGAGCTGCTGCTGAAGTTCCAAGCCAGCGCCTACCGCACCTTCGAGAGCGAGCGCTTCACCATCCAGGGCCAATACCGCTTGGGCGAGTTGGAGCGCGACCTGGGCAGCGACCAGTTCGGCCAGGTGGTGCGCGACCTGGGCATCGGCACCTTCCTCGACCATGCGCGCAACGACCTGGACGCGACCGTCTTCACGGTGGCGCACAAGGGATACCTGCAGCTGCCCAGGAGCTACCTGCAATGGGGCATCGATGCGCGGCACGAGGCGATCAACGACAAGCTGAACGAATGGTCGCTGGTGGACTCGGCGGATTTCAGCGTGCCGCTGAGCGCCGGCGAGGACCTCGTGCTGGGTTACTCGCTGAAGAGCCGGCTGGGCATGGAGAGCGTGCGCGCCAGCGCCTACCTGCAGAACACCTGGCGCTGGGACCGTGGCGACGACCGCTGGTGGACCCTGGTGGCCGGCGCGCGCGCGCAGCATTGGACCTACAACGGACAGACCGTGGCCAGCCCCCGCGCCCGCCTCACCTGGCATCCGGGCTGGAAGCGCGTGATCGGTCCGGACAGCATCATCGACCGCGACTACAGCTTCTGGCTGGCCGCCGGCCTCTACTACCAGCCGCCCTTCTACCGCGAGGTGCGCCGCATCGATGGCACGCTCAACCCCGACATCCGCGCGCAGCGCAGCATCCACCTCCTGCTCGGCATGGACCGCTGGTTCGAGATCTGGGAGCGCCCCTTCAAGTTCACCACCGAGGCCTATTACAAGCACATGGATGACCTGATCCCCTACGAGGTGGACAACATCCGCATCCGCTACTACGGCACCAACAACGCGCGGGGCTATGCCACCGGCATCGACGCCAAGCTCGCGGGTCAGTTCATCGAGGGCATCGACAGCTGGATGAGCGTGGGCATCATGCAGGCGCGCGAGGACCTGAAGGACGACTTCTACTATTGGCGGTTTAATGCCGCTGGCGACACCATCCGTCCCGGCTACACCTTCGACCAGGTGGCGGTGGACAGCAGCCGGGTGGAGCCGGGCTGGATACCGCGCCCCACCGATCAGCGCGTGGGCGTATCCATGTTCTTCCAGGACGAGATGGCCCGCTGGCCCACCTTCAAGGTGCACCTGAACCTGGTCTTCGGCACCGGCCTTCCCTTCGGCCCGCCCAACTTCAACCGCTACGCCGATACGCTGCGCACCCCGATCTACCGCCGGGTCGATATCGGCTTCAGCAAGCAGTTCCTCGGCGCCGAAGGGCAGAGCAAGCGCGGCTGGCGCAAGCAGATCCACAACCTGTGGCTCACGGCCGAGGTGTTCAACCTGCTCAACATCAACAACACCATCGATCACACCTGGGTCACCGATGTGGTGGGCCGGCAGTACTCGATCCCCGACTACCTCACGCCGCGCCGCTTCAACCTGAAGCTGATCGCGTGGTTCTGAGCGGCACCCGTTGGGTGCCCCTTAGTCGTCCAGCCCTTTACCGGCCAGGATACGCTCCACGTGCTTCTCGATCCGCGCTTCCCGTGTCTTGCTCTGCTTGGCCCCGGCGAAATGCAGCAGGTAGCCGCGCTGCCTGCCCGGGGTCAGGGCGTTGAACGCCTTCCTCAGCGCCGGCATGGCCTTCAGCTTGGCGGCGAATTCCTCCGGCATGGCGAACTCGGCGGTCTTCTTCAGCGCCACTTTCTTCCCGCTTTGCTCCACGGCGATCGCCTGCTGCATGGTGCTGCGGATCACCGGTGCCAGGTCCTCGATCTCCTTTAAGCTGCCGAAGCGGATCTGCCGCGCGCTCTGCACGTTGGCCGTTTGCTGCACCAACAACGTGTGGTCATCCTTCAGCAGCACGCCCTTGTGGAAGAGCAGCGCGCAGTAGTCCTTGAAGCCGTGCATGAGGAAGACGTTCTTCCCCTTAAGCGTGTAGCACGGATGGCCCCACTTCAGCTCCTCGGTGAGGCCGCTGTCCAACGCAAGTTCGCGCAGCCGGGCATAGCATTCCTGCCAGGGGCTTTCCTTGCTGAAGAACCGATCGACCTTGGGGTTGGGAGTGTTCATGAGCGAGGGTGATATTTCTGATCTCCGCAGGCCGGTGGTCGGGGCAGGGCGATCAGTGCTTGAGCCACCCGGGCAACGCGGCCGCCTGCTTCAACCAGTCGATCAGCTGCTCCTCGTCCTCGATGCCGCTCTCACGGATATCGAGGTAGCGCGCGTTCTTGTCCTTGCTGGGACCCGGTGGCATCGGCTTCAGCGACTGCCCGAAGAAGAAGGTGATGCGCACGAAATGGGTGAACACATGTGTCGCAATGAACCAGCCCTGACCTTCCACGCCATAGAAGGGTGAGTTCCACTTCACGGCCTTCTGCAGCTTCGGGATGTGTTTCTCGAGCAGGTGGTCCAGGCGCTCACCGATGGCGCGCTTCCAACCGGGCATGGCGGCGATGTAGGCCTGCACCGGCGCGTCGCCATCGCCTTTGGGGATTTGTGGGTTGCCGCCGGAGAGGAGCTTCACCGGGGCTTTGCCGGATCGCCTGGCGGGGGCTTGCGCCTTGCGCGCGGGGCTTTTCTGGGGCTTTGGCATGGTCATGCGAAGGTGGCGATCGCAACGCTTCGCGGAGCATTCCGTCGGCGCTGGGCATCTTTATTTCGCCGCGATCGTCGGGAGCGGGGCGGAATAGTCGACCTTTGACGCATCAATGCCCCGGTGGTTTTGCCGGGGATCAACACGCCGGCCGGAAGGCCGGCACATTACCAGTCAGTCAATGTCAAGCGGTACAGTGAAGTTCTTCAACACGGAGAAAGGTTTTGGTTTCATCACCCCGGAAGAGGGTGGTAAGGACGTGTTCGTCCACAAGACCGGCACCCGTCAGCCCCTCTACGAAGGCGACAAGGTCACCTTCGAGGTGGAGCAGAGCCCTAAGGGCCTCAATGCGGTCAACGTGACCAAGGCCTGAGGAAGCCCCTCACGCAGCAACAGCGAAGCCCCGGCGATGAGCCGGGGCTTTGTCGTTAAGGGGGGAGGAGGTCCCGATGGATCCGCGGGTTGCGTGGCTGTGCGATCTTCGGGATGCCGAGCCGTCACTAGAGTCGGAATGGCGCGTGGGAGACATGGCCGATCTGCCGCAACGCCGAACGATCCGCATGCGTGGCTACGACTACGCCAGCGAAGGGGCGTATTTCGTGACCATTTGCACCGATGACATGCGGCACCTGTTCGGGCGCGTGGAGAACGGCGTGATGATCACGAACGCGCTGGGCGACATCGCACAACAGTGCTGGGACGCGATACCGCAGCACATGCCGCACGTGGACATCGGGGCATTCGTGGTGATGCCGAACCACGTGCATGGCATCATCATCATTCGCGAACATGCACGGGCGCGTCATGACGCGCCCGGTATTGCCACGGCACTCCCACCCACCGGACGGTCGGACGGACCGGCGGACCCACCGGAAACGCTGACACCCAACCAGGACAACAACGACCTGCCGGAACCCGGTATGCCCGGCGGTGACAACGCATTGGCCGGCGCGCATGGTACCCATGCGCGGGCGCGTCATGACGCGCCCCTACGGCCAACGCGTAAACCACCGGGTATTCCCCGTGGTGCCCTGGGACAGATCGTGGCATCCTACAAATCCGCCGTAACCCGCATCGCTTACCGCGATGGCGTATTGCCCCGTGGCGCAACCCTATGGCAACGCAATTACTGGGACGACATCATCCGCGGGGATGGTTCCTATGAACGGATCACGGAATACATCCGGAACAACCCCGCCAACTGGCGCAAGGACGACTTCCATGGGTGACCAGTATTTCGTGTGACGGATCGTAGCGGAAAGCCCGCAAGCAAGGATTACAGCGGACGGCCATAACCCGAGACTTTGGGGAAGCTTACACGGGCAGACGAATTGAAGCCAATTTCAACGAGGAATCAATGCGGCACGAACAGCACGTTCCATGATTTTGAAGGGGTCTGGAAGGAGATACTCCTTAGTTATGGCAGGCGTTATTTGAGAAAGACGCATTCGCACGTATTCCGAGAGGTTGCGATGGATGTTCACACATTTAATGGCGTCGCTGATTCTGTTTCTTGATGGATCAGAAGGAAGCTGTTTCTCCAGTCGCAGAATTTCCTCCATGAGGGGTAAGTCCGGCGAGCCGTTGAACACGAACAAGCCGCGTTGGTTAAGGATGTTCAAGTTGTTCCAAATCCGCTTCGGTCCCTTTCCGAAGATCTCATCTAGTTCTTGGTCTGCAATGATTAGGATCGAACCTTGGGAGAACCCGGCATGATAGGATGAAACAGCCTTTTGCGCGTATTCTTCACCACTCTCGGATTTCCATTTTTCAAAGGTTGCTTGCAAGGGCTTGTTGAGTGCCTTGCTCAATCCACGATAAATGGAATAGACCGAGAAATACTGGTCAAGAGCACTGTCATGGTCAGTTGCCATTCGATCTTGCGAGGCGAACCACATCGCAACGAAAGGGTCTTCTGTGAAGTCTAGAAAGGGTGTTGGTGCGCCATAGTGCTGCATGTATGAAAGCATGGAGTAGCCGCTGTTGGGGTCCAGGCCGATGTGTGAGAAATACCGATTGATCGTCTCGGAATAGTCTTGCCGCACCTGCCACATGACCTTCGCATTGAAAGCAACATGACTCTCCTCGCGCTTGAACAATTCGTTGCCAAGCCAGAATCGTTGGGATGAGGTGTAGAGTTTCTGGCTAGCTGACGTGGCCCCGCGAAACACGAATTGTCCATCCTTGTCCTTGTCGCTGAACATGTCGAACAATTGATCGACTTCCTCCTTATGATGGACGTATTCGTTGGGTTGGAAAATCAACCCCTTCTCGCTGGCAGATTCGTATCTAGGTATGCGCACCATGTTCAAGCTGTTTAGCTTCGTGTGAAGGTAGGCTCCGCATTCCGCGTGACGGATCTCAGCGGAAAGCCCGCAGCGAGACCCGGCTCAAGGCCGGGGGAGCGAGGACTTGAAGCGGAGAGCCGGACCCCGAGGCTTTTGCGAGGGGGCACGCCCTAAATACCTACGTCTGCAACACCCCCAAATTGAACTCCCGTGTCGCCGGGCTCTGGCTCGCCGCTTCGATGCCCATGCTGATCCACGTCCTTGTCTCCAACGGATCGATGATCGCATCCAACCACAACCTAGCCGCCGCGTAATACGGGCTCATGCTCTCCTCGTACTTCGCGCGGATCTTGCCGAGGATCTCGGCCTCGCGCTCCTTGGTGATCTCCTCGCCGCGTCCTTTGAGCGCGGCCACTTCGATCTGCAACAGCACCTTGGCGGCCTGGTCGCCGCCCATCACGGCCACCTGCGCGCTGGGCCAGCCCACGATGAGGCGCGGATCGTAGGCCTTGCCGCACATGGCGTAGTTGCCGGCGCCGTAGCTGTTGCCCACGATCACGGTGAACTTGGGCACCACGCTGTTGCTCACGGCGTTCACCAGTTTCGCGCCGTCCTTGATGATGCCGCCGTGCTCGCTGCGGCTGCCCACCATGAAGCCGGTGACGTCCTGCAGGAAGACCAGCGGGATGTTCTTCTGGTTGCAGTTGGCGATGAAGCGCGTGGCCTTGTCGGCACTGTCGCTGTAGATGACGCCGCCGAACTGCATCTCGCCCTTCTTGCTCTTCACCACTTTGCGCTGGTTGGCCACGATGCCCACGGCCCAGCCGTCGATGCGCGCGTAGCAGGTGAGGATGCTCTGGCCGTAGCCTTCCTTGTATTCGGTGTACTCGCTGCCGTCCACCAGTCGCGCGATCACCTCGCGCATGTCGTAGGGCTTGGCGCGTTCGCTGGGGATGATGCCGTAGAGGTCCTTCGGCTCGCTCTTGGGCGCGGCGGGTTTCTCCCGGCTGAAGCCCGCATCCTTGGGCTTGCCGAGCTTGTCCACGATGGCGCGGATCTTCTTGAGGCAATCCGCATCGTCCTTGCACTTGTAGTCGGTA
>CAZJTB010000038.1:0-871 GCA_964548485.1 uncultured Chryseobacterium sp.
CGCTGTTCAGCATGAACCGGCAGGCGGGTCCCCAGGCGAGGAAGGAGCCATTCACGATGCCGCGCACCTTCACGTTGCAGAAGGCGCCCTCTTGGAGCTGGTTGCCCACCCAGGCGTTGATCCTGAAATGGCACGCACGCGTGGCGCTGGCCGCGAGGCCATTGGCGGTGCTGTGGTACTGGATGCGCTTGAAGCTGTAGCCGCCGTTGGGGTCGTACCACCACATCTGGTAGCCGCTGGTCGCATTGGTCACGTTGTACTGACCGGTAACCGCCGCATTGCCATTGGCCACCACATACTCCCCACCGCAGGGGGTCGCCTTCCAATCCATGCGGTCGCAGCTCGTCTGGATGAGGCGGTCGGTGCCGATGGGCAGGCAGAAGCCCTCCCCTGCGGCGATTTGGCTGAGGCTCCCGCTGGCGAAGCCACCACGGCCGAAATCATCGTGGACATTATCGATGATGCGCTGCTCTCCGCCGCGCCGGAGCAGGTAGCCGCCACCCGCGATGCCATCGCCGCCCGCATCGGTCACGCGAAGGCGGTAGCAGCCGTCCGGCACGCAGCAGGTGGAGGTGAGGCTCATCGCCGCATCGCCGTATGGCGCGCTCGCGCAATAGCGGGTGCTTCCATCGCTGCTCAGTAGCTCCCACTTCACCTCGCTTCCCGCATCATCGGTGCGCAAGTCGATGGCCAGGGCATGCGCGCAGCCCGCATCAGCGCCGGATTTGAGTCCGCCCCGGTAGGGCGCGCTCAGGTCGTCGGCCACCACGAGCACGTTGCCGCCGCGCACCACCTTCACCACTGCATCGGGCCCGCTGCTCCGCGTGATGTCCTCGGCCCTGAAGGTGTAGCAGCCCGGCGGCAGGTCCAG
>CAZJTB010000038.1:887-11079 GCA_964548485.1 uncultured Chryseobacterium sp.
TCGGTCACTTCGGTGTTGGCCTCATCGTATGGGCCGCCGGAGGCCACGGTCTGGTTGAGCGCGTTGGTCACCACCCAGGTTATGGCGCCAGGCTCGTCGCCGAGCTCGATCTGCACCTCCATGCTCCCGCCTTGGGCGAGCGCCGGCACCTCATCCATTCCGATGGAAAGCAGGTTGCCCGTCGCATCCTCATCCGGATTGCCGTTCACGCTGATGATCCTGAACTCCAGATCGTCACCTGGCTCCAACAACGGCACAGCAGGAAGCGCGGGCTGACGCACATCACCGGTGAGGGCGGGAACCGCCAGCACCCAGTTGAAGCTATTCACCATAAGGCCGTTCTTCCACGTCTCCACAACGCAGGTGCCCATGGTGGCCGTCCCTGCGTTCTGGATCTTCAGTACGGGAGTGCCCGAGCCCTCGCAGGCGTAGCGCAGGCCGGTGTACTCGAGGATCTTGGCGTCGTAGGTGAACTGAGCGGTCGCGGAGCAAACGCAACTCAACGTGGCCAGGGTGAGCTATGGGCGCAGCATGCTGGAGCGGATTAGGCCGCCAAGCTATCGGCCTGCCCCCGGGGCTGCAATGGAACTTTGGTTACCATCGCACCACCACGCCGCCGAGCACATGGAAGAGCGCCTGCGGGAACAGGCTCACCAAGTCCTGCCGCGTGCCGCCTTCGATGTAGCTGTACACCCAGCCGTTGTTCTCGTACAGCTCGCTGAAGAGGTTGCGCAGCGTGAGGTTGAGGTCCACCGAACGCATGCCCCTGAAGCCAAGCAGCGTGACATTGAACCGTAGATCGTTCACCAGGAAGGGGTCGAGCATGCGATTGCGGCTGGCGGTGTTGTCCAGGTACTGCTCGCCCACGTACTTGGTCACGAAGGCCACATCGCCGCGCAGCTTATCCGGCTTGTCCACGAAGCGGTAGGCCAGTTCGCTTCCAGCGACGATCGATGGCGAGAAGGCGATGTCCGTCTCCCCGATCTCGAAAGACTGCTGCGACCCGGTGTCCCAGTCGTCCACGAACTCAGTGAAGCCCTTGATGCGGTTGCGGCTGAAGGCCGCATTGCCACGCCACACGAAACGGCGCGTGAGCTGCGCCGCCCAGGTGAGCTCGGCGCCTGCGCGGTAGCTCTCGGCCACATTGGTGCGCAGTGCATAGCCCACATCGTTCAGCTCGCCGGTGAGCACCAGCTGATCGGTGTAATCCATGTAGTAGAGGTTAAGCCCGGCCGCGAAGCGGCCGCTGCGACGCTCGTAGCCGAGCTCGTAGTCCGTCATGCGCTCGGGGCGTGGGCGGCTCTGCGGGCTGCTTTCGATGAGGTCGCTGCGGTTGGGCTCACGGCCGCCGCGGGCCACGCTGGCATACACACGGCCACCCTCATGCGCCTTCCATTGCAGGCCCGCCTTGGGGTTGAAGAAATTCCACGCGGCCTGCTGTGTCACGTTCTCCAGATCATTGTTGAAGCCGAGGAACTCATGCGCCACGGTGCGGTATTGCGCGTCGGCGAACAGGTCGAAGCGCTCGTTGAGCATGTAGCTGAACTTGGCGAAGCCGTTGGCGTCGGTCTTGGTGCCGTTGTTGTCGTAATAGCGCTGGCGGATGTTGCTGTCGCCGGCCCAGCGCGCCCAGATCACCTCGCCGAAGTGGTCGCCGCTGTAGTGGCTGTAGCTGCCGCCCAACACCAACCGGTGACGGCCCAGACGCTGCTCGTAGCTGGCATTGATGCCATCCAGGGTGTTGTCCAGCCAGCGGCGGCGGATCAGGTCGCTGCGGGTGATGCTGGTGTCGCCGATCGCGATCGGAGCGATGCCATAGCGGTCCAATCGGTCGTTCTCCCGGAACTGCTCGAAGAAGCCTGCACCCAGCACGCGGAACAAGGTGACATTGAGCGTGCCGTTGTCCCCCAACTGCTGGTCGAAGAGCAGCTGGTAGTGCGTCTGCTGGTAGTCGTCCACTTGATTGTCGTAGGTATATGGGTTGAAGGTGCGGTTGGTGTCGAGCACCTCACGGGGCACGCCCTCCCAAGCCTGGTAGGTCACCTCCTTGCCGCTCATGGTGAAGAAGCGCAGCGAGCGCTTCTTACCGAGCCATGCAGCCTGCACCTGGTAGCTCCGCAGATTCGCGGTGGCGCGGTCGATGTAGCCGTCACTGTTGATGGTGCTGAGCCGCCCATCGATGCTGAAGGCGCCCGCGCGGGAGCCTTCGCTCAAGAGCCCCGTGCCGAAACGCGCGTTGAAGCGCTGCGTATTGAAGCTGCCACCGAAGGCGCTGATCTCGCCGAAGGACTGCTTGCGTATGGCGCCACTGCGCATATTGATGCTGGCGCCGAAGGCCCCGGGGCCGTTGGTGCTGGTGCCCACCCCGCGCTGCACCTCCACATCCTCCAGACCGCTGGCCAGGTCGGGCATGTTCACCCAGAAGACCGCTTGGCTCTCGGGGTCGTTGATGGGCACGCCGTTGAGCGTGACGTTGATGCGCGTGGCATCGCTGCCGCGGATGCGCAGCCCGGTGTAGCCGATGCCCGTGCCAGCGTCGGTGGTGGTGACCACGGCCGGCTGCAGATCCAGCAGGATGGGCAGGTCCACGCCGGTGTTGATGCGGTCCAGTTCCTCGCGCGTCACCTTGCTCACGGTGAAGGGCGAACGCTCGCCGGCGCGCAGGGCGGTGACCTCGGCGGCGCGCATCAGCACCACATCGATGCGCATGCGGAGGTCGAACCGGTTCTCGCCTGTCGCGAGCTCGATGAGCGTATCCACCGGCAGGTAGCCGATGAACGACAAGCGAAGTCGCAGTGCGCCCGGCCGCAATCCACCAACGGCGAAGCGCCCCTCGCGATCGGTGGTGGTGCCGAAGCGCTGCTCATCGCCTACGATGAGGCTCACGCCATCAAGGGGTGCCTCGCTCTCGCCGGTGATGACGCCAGCGAGGCGCGTTTGGGCTTGGGTGGCAAGGCCCAGCAGGGCGGCCGCGAACAGGGTGTAAAGGGTTCTCATGTGCTTCTCCGATGAATGCGTCCTTGCACGGAGAAGCCCCGGTGTTGCGGGCTGAATCCCTTGGCAGCATTACCTGCCCAGGTTCGTCGGGTATCATCTCAGCACCCACCGCTGGTGGGGCACCCCGTTGCAAGACAGGGGCGAAGGTAAGCGCGCGATCAACCGGCCCCATGCTGATCGATAGCGGCTCCCGCCGAAGCCAATCAATTCGCCGCCCCCCGCATCACCGCCTCCACCACGTCCACCGCCTTGCGCACGCGGTCCTCGTGGCTCCCTTCGATGATCACGTAGGGGAAGCCATACGCCTTCAGCTCCTGCTCCCATACCAGGAACAAGCGGTCGCGGTCGTGCGGGTTCTCGCGCAGCGGATCGGGCTCCCAGGGAATGTCCGGGCGGCAGAGCAGGCGCAGGTCGTACTTCAGCTCGCGCACGAGCCGCTCGATCTCCGGATGCACGCGGCCGAACTTCTCCTGGCTCCAGATCTTCAGGTTGAGGATGTCCGTGTCGAAGTAGATAGGCCCTGGCGGAGCGGTCCGTACCACCGGATCATCGCCCAGGATGCCCTGCCAATACTCAGCGGATAAGCGGGGCGCATCCTCCAACCAGTACGCATGGCCGAATGCCATCTCGAGCAGGTCCTCCTCGGTGTAGGGCCGCGCCAACTCCTCCAGGTACTCGCGCGTGCCGTCGGAGACGCGGCTTCCGCCCAAGCGCTTCATCAGTTCCTCGGCAAGGGTGGTCTTCCCGCTGCTCTCGGGGCCTACAATGGCGATTCTCAGGGCGACCATGGAGCACGAAGTAACGTTCCATCCTGGTGCAAGCAGCGCGGGGGGGCCGGCAATCGTCATACTGTCAACAACACCGAACCCCATGCGCTACATCATCACGCTGCTGGCCTCGGCAATCACCGGCGCCACCGCTTCAGCCGCGCTCCCGCCGCACTGCTCCGCACCGCTTGCCGCGCATCTCGTCGAGGTGAACGCGCAATGGAAGGCGCAAGGCAGCCTGACCGCGCACCAGGGCAACAGCGCCTCGTTCACGGATGAGGCCGACCGCATCCGCACGCACCTGCGCATGGTGCGCGAGGAGCTTGGCGCACGACGCATGGACGGGCTCACGCAAATGCAGCGCGCCAGCCGGGCGCGGCTCCTGCAACGCCTCGGCGACTATGCCGATGGTCGCGTATTCCCGCGGAACGGGTCGCTCCCGTACCGCAATCCCGTATTCATCGATGCCTACGGCACGGCCTGCGCGGTGGGCTGGCTCATGATCGAGAGCGGCCACGGTGGCTTGGCGCGGAGCATCAGCGCAGGATTCAACCTGGGCTACGTGCACGAGATCGCCGCCGATGCGCGCTTCGCGGACCGCGTGGCGGCGTGGGCCGAAGCGCATGGCTTCACCACCGATGAACTGGCGTGGATCCAACCGGGCTATCCACCCAACCTGCCCTGGCAGCCATTCGGCGGCGGCACCAATGGCGATGTAACGGTGATCGAGAAACTCGCTGACGGCCGTTTGCTCATCGCCGGCGCCTTCACGGAAGCCGGTGGCATCAGCGCGAACGGCGTGGCCATCTGGAACGGAACCGGTTTCGAGGCACTGGGCAATGGTGTGCAAGGCGAGGTGACCTGCGCCGTGGAGCATAATGGAAGCATCTACGTGGGCGGCGCCATGCTGAACGGTCCGCATGACCTTGCGCGCTGGAATGGCAGCGCTTGGGAATTCAGCGCCGTGTTCGATGGCAAGTATCCCTCCATCACGGCCCTGCATGTGCATGCGGATGCGCTGCACGCCGCCGGGACCATGATGGGGTTCGCTGGCGAGGACCATTTCGTGCAGCGCTTGAATGGCCAGCAATGGGAATCCGTTGGCAGCGCATTCAACCAGCGCGTGCTCGCGCTGGCCACGCACGATGGCGAGCTCATCGCGGCGGGAGCCTTCACTGAGCTGGCGATCCCGACGGAGCCCATCGTCAGGCATGCGGCGCGATTCAATGGCACGGAATGGGTCAACCTGGCCGGCGGCCTCGATGCCACGGTGCGCGACCTGCTAAGCGCGGATGGCGGACTGTTCGCGGCAGGCGACCTGTTCAACAATGTGGCACCGCGCTTCGGCCTGGCGCGCCTGGCCCCAGGGAGCGGGACCTGGGAGCTTCTCATGCCAGGCCTCACAGGCTACATCTACCCCACGCTGGGCGATCCGCGGATCGAGCGCATCGCCGAGGATGGCGGGCGCATCTACTTCGGTGGGTCGTTCTTCATCGCGCCCGACATGATGACCATCGGCACGAACATCGGTCGCTGGGATGCGATCGACCAGGTGGCCGCCCTTGCGCTGACCGATGCCACGGTGAGCGCGGTATGCGCCGATGCGGGCCAGCTCATCATCGGTGGGGCTTTCGAGAGTTGGATGCCGCACATCGCTTCGCTCGAGCTCGCCACCGGGATCGATGCCGCTGCGCGCGCCGCAGTCGCTGTTGCTCCGAACCCGACCGCGGAATCCGTGCGCATCAGCGGTGTGGCCGATGCCAGCCGCGCGACGGTGCGCATCCTGGATGCCGGCGGACGCGAGGTGCTTGCGCCGATTCAGCGCATGAGCGATTCCGTGGTGCTCGATGCCAAGCGCCTGATGCCGGGCGCTTATTGGGTGCGCATCGGCTCGCCCACGGGCGATGTGATCGCTCGCTTCGTGCGGGAGTGAGCCGCTCAGCCCGCTGCGCCAGCAGCCGTTCGCTGCATGCCAGCGCGCAATCCGGTCGGGTCGGCGCCATGCCAGGTGCCCTCCGAGCCCAGCACGGCGAATCGCGCGTAGAGCTCCTCGCTGAAGCCTTGCGCCGACCGCGTGCGCCGCACCGCTTGGGCATGCGGAGCCGATGGCCCGTATGCGAAGGCCATCATGTCCTGCGGTGAGCGCCACACGCTGAACGTGGCCTGCACCACCCACGGCAATTCGCCCACTCCCTTGGTGAACAGCAGGCCATCGCGGCCCTGCAGCGAGCGCGCCACATCGGCCACCTGCATCCAGAAACGGCGCACGTAGCGCGGCTTGATGGTGGCCCGCGTGAGCACGGCCAGCGGCGCCTCCGCAGGCGCGTCGGCCCGGGCCTCGAAGGGATTCACGCCGGACCAGGCGCCCCGGCTCACCGTGGGCAGGAGGTGCAGGGTATACATCTCGGAAGCATGCACGCGCCAGTCCCGGTGCGCCGGATGCTCGTGGTGGAAGCGATGCGCATCGGCGGCCGAGTCCCAGCATCCCAGGAGCGCATAGGTCCCGAAGTCGGGCCAGAAACCATACCCGGTGCCGCCGCCGGTACCCAGCAGCTTGAAGAAGCGCAGCCCCTGCACACCGGCCAGCGGGCGACGCATCTCAGCCATCTGGCGCATGCCCCAAAGACGGGCCCGGAGGCCTTCGTAGCGGAAGAAGGTGAGCGTGACGTGCCGGCCTGCGCTGCGCATGGGAAGTGAACGATCGGGCGCCGGCGACTGTTCTCCGCGGCATGCAGCCCACGGCATTGGTCATCGGATCCGGTGTGGCCGGACTGGCAGCGGCCATCCGCCTGGCGGCGAAGGGCCATGCGGTGCGGGTCTTCGAAGCGGCCGCAAGCCCAGGGGGCAAGCTGGCCGAATTCAGCGAGGGCGGCTTCCGTTTCGACATGGGTCCATCGCTCTTCACGCGGCCCGAACTGATGGAGGAGCTGTTCCGCGTGGCTGGCGTTGACATGGCGGGGCGCTTCGCTTGGGAACGGCTAGAAGAGGCCAATCGCTATTTCTGGGACGATGGCACGCGCGTCACCGGCTGGTGCGATGCGGATCGCTTCGCAGCCGAGCTGGAGGAGCGCCTGGGTGTTCCGCGAGAGCGCGTCCAGGCCCACCTGATGCGCGCGGTGAAGCTGCTGGGCGCCACGGGCCGCACCTTCCTGGAGCATTCGCTGCACTGCATGGACACCGTGCTGCGCGGGGGCTTCTTCCGCGCGCTCGCCACGGCCCGCCCTGCCGAGCTGCTGGGCTCATTGGACAGGGTGAATCGCGCAGCCCTCGGCGATCATCCCAAGGCCGTGCAGCTCTTCAACCGCTTCGCCACCTACAATGGCAGCAACCCGTACGTCACGCCCGGTCTCATGCGCATGATCCCCGGGCTGGAGCACGGCCAGGGCGCCTTCTATCCGTTGGGCGGCATGTACCGCATCACCCAGGCGCTGCATCGGCTGGCGGTTGACCTCGGCGTGCGCTTCCACTTCAACACGCCGGTGGAGCGCATCCTGATCGATGCCGATGGACGTCGCGCGCGCGGCGTTCGCGCCGGCGGCGCCGACCACTTCGCGCCCATCGTGGTGAGCAACATGGACGTGGTGCCCACCTACCGCAGGCTGCTGCCAGAACTGAAAGCGCCCGAGCGCGTCCTGGAGCAGGAGCGCAGCAGCAGCGCCCTGGTATTCTATTGGGGCATCCGCGGCAGCTTCCCACAACTGGGCTTGCACAACATCCTCTTCAGCAACGACTACAAGACCGAGTTCGATCACCTCTTCCACAAGCTTGAGGTGCATGACGACCCCACGGTGTACATCAACATCACCAGCAAGCGCACACCGGGCGATGCGCCGCACGGCTGCGAGAACTGGTTCACCATGATCAATGCCCCGCGCGATGCCGGACAGGACCG
The DNA here is from genome assembly GCA_964548485.1 of uncultured Chryseobacterium sp. GTDB lineage: Bacteria > Bacteroidota > Bacteroidia > Flavobacteriales_F > PHOS-HE28 > PHOS-HE28. The sequence goes on from CAZJTB010000038.1 coordinate 8,544, forward strand.
TGACGCGCTCGTGGAAAAGGCCCGGCGCGCCATCGTCGCGAAGGTGAAGCGCGTGCTGGGCATCGATGTGGAGCCCCTGATCGCCATGGAGCGCGTGCTCGATCCCCGCGCCATCGCGGAGCGCACCGCCAGCTGGCAGGGTTCGCTCTATGGCACCAGCAGCAACTCCCGCTGGTCCGCCTTCCTGCGCCACCCCAACTTCCACGGCAGCATCAAGGGCCTTTACTTCTGCGGAGGAAGCGTTCATCCCGGAGGCGGCGTCCCGCTCGCGCTGCTCAGCGCCCGCATCACCGCATCGCTCATCCCAGCAGCTCAGGCCGAACCGATCCCCTTGCGCGCATGAGAACGCTCATCCATCGCCTCGACCGGCGCCATGCCATCGGTCTGGTGCTGCTCTTCCACCTGGTGGGCTTGGTGGCATTGGCCACCCCGCTGGCGCCGCACGTGATCCCGCTCACGCCGCTGAACCTGCTCCTCACCGCCGGTGCCATGGCCCTGTTCGCCAGCCTCGACCGCCGCACCGTGGCGCTTGCCGTGCTTGTGGGCACCTTGGGCTACTTCGTGGAGGTGCTCGGGGTATGGACGGGCCGGGTGTTCGGCGCCTACACCTACGGCGACGCGCTGGGCGTGAAGCTGCTGAACGTTCCCTTGCTCATCGGGCTCAATTGGAGCATGCTCGTGTTCGCCATCGGCGCGGTGCTGGAGCGGTCGCGGATGCCGGTGGCCATGAAGGTGGCACTGGGCAGCGCGGCCATGGTGGCGCTCGACCTGCTCATCGAGCCGGTGGCCATCCACCTGGGCTTCTGGACCTGGTCGCAGGGCGGCATCCCCTTGCAGAACTACCTGGCCTGGGGCGGGGTGAGCGCGGTGTTCTTCACCATCTTCTTCGCCGCGCCGGTGCGCCGCGAGAATCCCCTGGCGCCGGCCGTGCTGGCAGCGCAGGTGGTTTTCTTTGCCGGGCTCAACCTGGTGCTGGGCGCGGCGTGATGGAGCACTACTACTACCTGGGCCTCGACCTCTTCACGCTCTCGTTCCCGCTGGCCCGCAGCTTCGAGCCGCGGCTGCAGTACTGGCGAAAGTGGCCGGGCCTCTTCACCGGCATCGCGGTGATGGCCACCGTCTTCATCATCTGGGACGCCATCTTCACGGCGAACGGCGTGTGGGGCTTCAACCCGCGCTTCCTCACCGGCCCGAGGCTCTTCGGCCTCCCCATCGAGGAGTGGCTCTTCTTCCTGGTGGTGCCATACAGCTGCGTGTTCATCTACGAGGCGCTGCGTTACTACGTGCGTCGCGATGTGCTGGGCAGGGTGGCCCGTCCGCTGAGCATCGCCCTCATCGCGGTGCTGCTTGTGGTGGGCGCGCTCCACATCGACCGCCTCTACACGGCCATCACCTTCCTCAGCACCGCCGCCATGCTGGCCCTGCACGTGTTCGTGCTCAAGAGCCCCTACCTGGGGCGCTTCTACCTGGGCTATGCCGTGAGCCTGATCCCCTTCTTCCTCGTGAATGGCATCCTCACCGGCTGGCTGCTCGATGAGCCCATCGTGTGGTACAACAACGCGGAGAACCTGGGCATCCGCCTGAACACGATCCCCATCGAGGACAGCCAGTACCTGCTCTTCTTCCTGCTGCTCACCATCACCTTCTATGAGCGGCCCTTGAAGCGGGAGCATGGCGATCTGCCGCCCGCGGATCAGTCCTGAGCGGCCTTCCACTCGCGGTGCCAGCGCACGAGCGCGCGCGCGGAGATGGCCACGTACACGGCGTAGAGCGCGGCGTACCACCAGAGGCCCAGCAGCGCGTACAGCACGATGGCCACCAGGTCGGCAAGAATCCAATAGGCCCAGTTCTCCAGGATCTTGCGCGCCAGCATCCAGGTGGCCAGCAGGCTGAAGGAGGTGGCGAAGCCATCGAGCCCCGTGAAGCGTGCGTCGGGGAGCAGCTTGAGCGCGAAGGCAAGCGCGCCGGCGAGCATGGCACCGCCAAGCAGCATGCCCGCATGGAAGCGGGAACCGCGCCGTGTGATGGGCAGCTGCCTGGCCCCTTCGCCCTTCCACGACCACCAGCCGTAGGCTCCCATGGCCACATAGTAGCCGCTAAGGGCCGCCTGGGCATACACCTGCTGATGCAGGAAGAGCGCCACGCCGAGCGCCGAGGCCACGATGCCGAGGATCCATCCAACGCGCCGCTCATAGAGCATGAGCACCGTGTAGGCGAGGTTGCCCACGGCAGCGATGGCTTCGATCCAGGTCCAGTTCACTGGGCAGGTTGCGGGGTGCAGGCTGTCGAAAGGATGATTCGGGGTTGCATGCGTCTGATCAACCTTCAACCCTCAACCTAAACAACCATTCAATCAACCTGATCTACATCCCGCAATTGCAGGGGGCACTGAACTGGATCTTCACCCGGGGCAGCAGGTCCTCGATGCGGTCCATTTCCTCCTGGTTGTATTGGATGCTGCGCAGGTCGAGGAAGCGGAGGTGCTCCATGCCGGCCAGTTCCTTGGGGAATTCGCTCACATCGGTATCCCAGAGAT
>CAZJTB010000039.1:0-8503 GCA_964548485.1 uncultured Chryseobacterium sp.
CGCTGCAGGCCGCCATGGACGGCTACGAGGTGAAGAAGCTCAGCACCGTGATCGGCCGTGTGGACATCGTGATCACCGCCACGGGCAACTACAACATCGTGCGCGAGGAGCACTTCCGCGCCATGAAGGACAAGGCCATCGTGTGCAACATCGGCCACTTCGACAACGAGATCGACATGGCCTGGCTGAACAAGGCCTACGGCAGCACCAAGGTGGAGATCAAGCCGCAGGTGGACAAGTACAGCGTGGAGGGCAAGGATATCATCGTGCTGGCCGAAGGCCGCCTGGTGAACCTGGGCTGCGCCACGGGCCACCCCAGCTTCGTGATGAGCAACAGCTTCACCAACCAGACGCTGGCGCAGATCGAGCTGTGGAAGAACCACGCGAACTACGAGAACAAGGTGTACGTGCTGCCCAAGCACCTCGATGAGCTGGTGGCAAGCCTGCACCTGGAGAAGATCGGCGTGGAGCTCGAGCAGCTCAGCGACGAGCAGGCCAAATACATCGGCGTGCCGAAGAGCGGCCCCTTCAAGAGCGACGCGTACCGCTACTGATGGGCTGAGGACCCGCACCACTTGCAGAAGGGGCCGCCTCGATCAGAGGAGGCCCCTTCTGCATACGCGCCCGGCCCTGTCAGTTGTAGATGCGCAGGATGGTGCCGTTGAACGAGGTGTTGTAGCGCTGCAGCGGCAGGGCGGAGGGCCCTTGGATCACGCTGCCATCGGTGACCAGGAAGGCCGATCCGCAGCAGCCCTGGTCGCGCGCCACCACTTCGGAGCTGTCCACGCTCACCCGGCACAGATTCGACGCCTGGTAGGGGCAATGCCGGTCCATGGCGCGGAACTCGTTGTTGCTGACCCGGTAAACGATCAGGCCTTGGGAGCCGCCGGTGAGGTAAAGCCAGCCGCCGGGCACGGCCAGGTCGATGTACTCCGGATTGTTCACGTTGATGGCGATGTCAACCGGCACAAGAGGCACCCCGCCAGGCTGTGATTTCCGGCAGCCGGGCAGCAACAGCGCCAAAGCCAGCGAAGGTGCGGCCACGCGGGAAGCCCAGTTCTTCATCACAGGCGTAAAGGTAGACCGCTGAAGGCTGGCGCTGGGTGTATCCTTGCAGCAGATGCGGCGCCACTACCTTGTCCTTACACTCTGCATGGCATCGTTGGGGATGACCGTGCCGGTGACGGCCCAGGAAGGCATCAGCCAGAAGCAGCAGGAGCGCATCCTGGCCAAGAAGGCCAAGGAAGAGAAGAAGGAAAAGGCCAAACAGGAGAAGGCCGACCGCGCGCGCCACCTATCGCTTCAGGACAAGGCCACCCAGAAGCGGCTGAAGCGCCATGGGCGCCGTGCCGACCGGCACGGGAGCGGTGCGCACCGCGATGGTCCTTTCCGCTCGCTCTTCAAGCGCAAGCGCTGACCGGGCCTGTATAGAACGCCCCGGCATTGGGGCCTGGTGGCGAATGGTTGGGCGGGGGACGGCGCTACTTTCACCTCGAAGCCGGAGCATCATGGACAGAAAGCGCGCATCACGAAGGGGCATCGACCGGAAACTGGCTCGGGCCGACCGGGAAAAAACCGTGATGGGTGGTTATTTGAACATTGCGTTTAGTTTAGCGGCCCCTCGTCGCGACCTCAAGCAGAACGAAAAAACTGACCGTTGATGGTGAGAAGGCTATCCTCCTCCGTGGCCCTTTGTGTTTTCGCCGCGCTCCCCGTGCTCGCCCAAGTGGGCACTGGCAGCCTGAAGGGCAAGATCACCGACAAGAAGAGCGGCGAGCCCCTGCCGTTCGTGAACATCGTCATCGAGAACAGGGGCACCCAGGTCACGGGCGGCGCCACGGACTTCGACGGCAAGTACGACATCAAGCCGATCGATCCGGGCACCTACGATGTGGTGGTGAGCTACGTGGGCTACCAGCCCTACAAGCAGACCGGGGTGATCGTGAACAGCAACAAGATCACCTTCCTCGACATCCCGCTGACATCGGGCATCGAGCTGAAGGAGTTCGAGGTGGTGCAGTACACGGTGCCGCTGATCAACAAGGATGGGGGCGCATCGGGCGGCACCATCACCCGCGAGGATATCGCCAAGATGCCAGGCCGCAGCGCGGCATCCATCGCCACCACGGTGGCGGGCACCAGCGATGCGGGCACAGGTGGAGGCATCAGCATCCGTGGTTCGCGCTCGGAGAACACCTATTACTACATCGATGGCGTGAAGGTGCCCGCAGGGGCGGGCACGGGCCTGCCCAAGAGCGCCATTGAAGAGGTGCAGGTGATCACGGGCGGCGTACCGGCCAACTACGGCGACGTCACCGGGGGCCTTATCAACATCACCACACGCGGTCCCAGCCGGCAGTTCTTCGGCGGGGTGGAATACCTCACCAGCGGCTACAAGGTCGGTTCGGACATCACCGACATCGTGGGCCTTGACAAGTACGCCTTCAACCAGTTGGAGGCCAGCCTCAGCGGGCCCATCCTGTTCAAGAAGGACAGCGTGGGCAACAAGGTGAAGCCGCTCATCGGCTTCTTCTTCTCCGGCCAGTACACCAACGTGGTGGATGGCTCGCCCTCCTACATCGGCGATGTGCGCGTGAGGCCCGAAGTGCAGGACCAGCTGCGCGCCACCCCCGGCCGGTTCCTCTTCGTGGGCGACGACGTAGGCCTGGTGTACAACAGCGCCTACCTGCGCTCCGGCGACATTGAGAGCATCAAGACCCGCCAGAACGCCGGCTCCATCAACTATGCGGCCAGCGGCAAGATCGATGTGACCACCACCCCGACCATCAACCTCACCTTCGGGGGATCGCTCGATTTCGGCAATCGCCAGGATTGGAACCGGCGCAACTCGCTGCTGAACGCGGAGAACAACTACCGGATCAAGGAATTCACCTGGAGGGGCTTCGCGAAGTTCACCCAGCGCTTCATCAACCGCACGGCCGAGGAGGATAAGGGCGCCACCATCCGCAATGCGTTCTACAGCCTGCAGCTCGATTACAGCCGGTACCAGAACAAGGTGGAGGACTACCGCCATGGCGACCGCCTCTTCGACTACGGCTACGTGGGCCGCTTCACCACCTACCGCGCGCCGCAATTCGAGCTCGATCTGGACAACCTGCGCTGGGTGCAGGTGGATGAGCGCGATACCCTTGTGACATTCACTCCGGGCACGCAGAACCCCGACCTGGCCGCCCTCAACAGCTTCTACTTCAACTCGCTCCCACGCGAGCAGTACCCGATCGCCCGCCTCTTCGGCTTCGATGTGACCCCGGATGGCTACCTGGGCTACTACCAGGATTTCAACGAGACCCAGCGCCGGGGCGTGCTGTGGAACGGCACCCGCCCGCAGTCGCTCTACAACATGTGGAACAACATGGGCTTCATCGACGATCCGAACGGATCCGAGTACCGCAAGCGCCGCAACGATCAGATCCGGTTCACCGCCATCGGCAGCGCCGATATTGGGCAGCACGCGCTGAGCTTGGGCGTGGAGTACGAGCAGCTCACCCAGCGCCGTTACGACCTGGCGCCCATCGGGCTCTGGGAACGCGCCTTCGGCCTCACGAACTTCCACATCCGCAACTTCGAATCGGATCCCGCCGCGCCGCGTGACATCGTGAACCTGCCCGACGGCGGATTCCCGCTCTACTACTACAACCGCCTGATCGCCTCCGGCGAGCAGCGCTTCTTCGACCGCAGCCTGCGCTCGCGCTTGGGCCTGAATCCCTTCGGCCGCGACTTCATCGATGTGCACAGCCTCGACCCCAGCGTGTTCTCCCTGGATATGTTCAGCCCGGAAGAGCTGATCAACGCGGGCAACACCTACGTGACCTACGTGGGCTACGACTACTTGGGCAACGTGCTCACCCGCAAGCCGAGCTTCGAGGACTTCTTCACGGCCAAGGATGATCGCGGCTTGTTCACCCGCCAGCAGGCGCCGTTCCAGCCCATCTACATGGCGGGCTACGTGATGGACAAGTTCGCCTTCGACGACATCATCTTCAACGTGGGCGTGCGGGTTGACCGCTACGATGCCAACCAGAACGTGCTCAAGGACAAGTACGTCTTCCGCGACACCTACAAAGCGGGCGATGCGGTGCCCAGCAGCATCATCCGCAACCAACTGGCCAACCGACCCAGCAACATCGGCGACGACTTCGTGGTGTACGTGGACAACTTCGGCGACCCCAACATCATCAAGGGCTACCGTGATGGCGACGTGTGGTACAGCGCCGATGGCCGTGAATTGAGCGATGGCAATGCCCTGCAGGAAGGCGGTCAGGTGAAGCCCTACCTCGTGGGCGGCAACAGCGAGGCCGGCGATTTGGACGGCAGCCGCCTGCGCCAGAACGCCTTCGAGGATTACACCCCCGTGATCAACGTGATGCCGCGCGTGGCCTTCTCCTTCCCGATCAGCGATGAGGCGGTGTTCTTCGCGCACTACGATGTGCTGACCCAGCGCCCCAACGCGGGCCAGTCGCGCCTCGACCTGCTGGGCATCGCATACAACCAGGTCACGGGCAACATCCTCACCAATGCCGCGCTGAAGCCCACGAAGACGATTGATTACGAACTGGGCTTCCAGCAGGTGCTCAGCAAGGCCTCTTCGCTGAAGCTGGCCGCTTTCTACCGCGAGCTGCGCGACCAGATCCAGATCCGCAACGTGGTGAACGCCTGGCCGGTGGATTACCGCACCTACGACAACTTCGACTTCGGCACGGTGAAGGGCTTCTCGGCCACCTTCGACCTGCGCCGCACGGGCAACGTGTGGATGCGCGCCAGCTACACCCTCCAGTTCGCTGACGGCACCGGCTCGGGCCCCAACACCGGCATCAACCTCATCAACAGCGGCCAGCCCAACCTGCGCACGATCTCGCCGCTCGACTTCGACCAGCGCCACCGCTTCCAGACCACCTTCGACTTCCGCTATGGCGGCGGCAAGGACTACAACGGCCCCATGCTCTGGGGCAAACCGGTGCTCCAACGCACCGGCGTGAACGTGGTGAGCATCCTCGGTAGCGGCACCCCATACAGCCGCAGTTCGCAAGTGGTGAACGAGGCCACGGACGCCACCAATTACCAGCTCGAGGGCACGCTGAACGGCGCGCGCCTGCCCTGGCAGTTCACCACCGACCTGCAGCTCGACCGCGATATCCCGCTGAGCTTCGGCGGCAAGGAGGGCGACAAGGCCAAGAGCGCGAACCTGAACATTTACCTGCTGGTGACCAATGTGCTGAACACGGAGAACATCGTGGGTGTCTACCGCTACACGGGCTCGCCCAATAACGACGGCTACCTGGCCCAGCTCACCGATCGCACGCAGATAGACCCGGATGCCTACCGGGACATCTACACGATCAAGATCAACAACCCCGGCAACTTCGGAGCGCCCCGCACCCTGCGCCTCGGCGTCCGATTCGACTTCTGATGAACGCACAACCCACGATCATGAAAGGCCTTCAAAGCGCGACTCCCACCAGAACCTTCGCTCTGAGCCTGTTCATCGCCGCTGGCCTCACAGCCTCGGCATGGAATCCGCCCTCGCAAGGCGGCGGTGGCGGCGGACGCCCGAAAGCATCCGCCTGCGCGCCCGCTTCGCAGATCACCCAGCTCGCGTTCAATAACGTGCGCGCGGTGATCGAGAACGGCGGCAACAAATGGCAGCGGCGCGGCTCGAGCCGACCCGGCTATGAGGTGCCGAAGACCGTTGACTTCACTGGCCCCAATGCAATCTACGCGGGCGGCCTGTGGATGGGCGGTCTTTCGAGCGCCGGACAGCTTCGCATCGCGGCGGTGCTCTACCGCCAGGGCGGCAACGATTTCTGGCCCGGACCGCTGAACAAGACCGATGCCTCCACCACGCCCGAGGTGTGCAACGCATACGACAAGTTCTGGGTCACCACCCGGGCCCAGGCCGAGGCCCACGTGGCATGGGCCAATTGCGACGGCGATCCCGCCTGCATCGAAGCGTTGTTCCCCGGCGGCTATTCAGTTCCGCAGGTGTTCAACACTTGGCCGGCCATCGGCAGCCCGGAGGCCGGGCACGACGTTTACCTGGCCCCCTTCTTCGATTACGATGAGGATGGTGATTACAACCCGCTTACCGGCGACTACCCGGACTACGGCTTCGAGCAGACCGTGGTGGACTGCAAGAACAAGCTGCGCGAGGACCCCGTGCCCCTTTTCGGCGACTACAACATCTGGTGGATCTTCAACGATAAGGGCGATGCCCACACGGAGACCAACGGGCAGCCCATTGGCCTCGAGGTGCGCGCGCAGGCCTTCGCCTTCAGCGCGAACAACGAGATCAACAACATGACCTTCTATAACTACACGGTCATCAATTGGGCCTCGCAGACGCTGACGGAGACCTACTTCGGCCACTTCGTGGATCCCGACCTGGGCTGCTCCAACGACGACTTCGCCGGCTGCGATGTGCGCCGTGGGCTGGGCTACGTGTACAACTGGCAGGATGTGGACGTGGCCTGCCTCGGCTCGGTGGGCTATGGCGGTCCATCGCCCCCGCCGCCCGCCGTTGGCGTGGACTTCTTCGAGGGCCCCTTCCAGGATGCCGATGGCATCGACAACCCCGGCCCGCAGGATTACAACGATACCTTTCCCTGCGAAGAGGCTCGTCAGCAGAACGGCATCCCCTATAAGGGCATCGGCATCGGCTATGGCGATGGCGTGATCGACAACGAGCGCTTCGGCATGCGCGCGTACATCTACTTCAACCGCGAATCGCCGAACGCGGCCACCACGGACCCTGTGGTGGCCGGCCACTTCTACAACTACCTGCGCAGCATCTGGAAGAACGGCGTGCCGCAGACGTACGAGGGCAATGGCTACAGCGAGCAGCCCGATGCCGTGCGCGCCTTCTACATGTTCCCGGATGATTCCGACCCCGTGGGTTGGGGAACCAACTGCGTGCCTCAAGCGCCTTGGAAGGAAACGCAGCCCACCCCTACGCAGCCTGACCGCCGCTTCGTGCAGAGCGCGGGGCCCTTCACCTTGGAAGGAGGCGCCTTCAACAACATCACTGTCGGTGTGGTGTGGGCGCGCTCGCAGACGGGCGGTGCGGCCCAGAGCCTTGCCCCGCTGCGCGTGGCCGACGACAAGGCCCAGGCGCTGTTCGACAACTGCTTTAAGATCCTCGACGGCCCCGACGCGCCGGACCTCACCATCCGCGAGCTCGACCGTGAGCTGATCGTTTACATAACCAATCCGTTCGGCAGCAACAACTACGCGGAGACCTATCAGGAGCTGGATCCCATCATCCCGTTGGACAACGGCGCGGGCGGACCGCCCTACGACCGGTTCTACCGATTCCAAGGGTACAAGTTGTACCAAGTGAAGAATGCCAACGTGAGCGTGGACGAGCTGGACAACATCGAACTGGCGCGCCTGGTGTACCAGGGAGACCTGAAGGACAATGTGAGCCAGATCATCAACTACCCGTTCAGCGAGCAGCTGCAGCAGGTGGTGCCCAAGGAGATGGTGAATGGCGCGAACGCCGGCATCAAGCACGCCATCCGCATCACCACCGACAAGTTCGCGCAGGGCGACCCCGCGCTGGTGAACTTCAAGTCGTACTACTTCATTGCGCTGGCTTACGGCTACAACAACTACGCGCCCTTCACCATCGTGACCGACCCGGTTTCCGGGCAGCAGTCGTACACCGGTCAGGCCTTCCCCTATGTGGCTGGCCGCAAAGCGGCATTTGGCGCCATCCGCTCCTACGTGGGCATACCGCACAAGCCGGATCCGGCCAATGGCGGAACCGTGCAGAACGCGGCCTTCGGTGCCAGCCTGCCCGTGACCCGCATCGAGGGCCAGGGCAATGGCACGTTAGCACTCGCGCTCAACGATGAGTCGCTCAATGCCATCGCTTCGGGCAGCCCCTGGAGGAAGGACCTGATCACCTACAAGCCTGGTTTCGGGCCCATCGATGTGAAGGTGGTGGATCCCCTGCGGGTGCCCAATGCCACCTTCGAGGTTTGGTTCAAGGATTCCATCACTTCCGGCAATCTGAACGATGCCTACTGGTACATGGTGAAGACCCCGGCGCAGGATTCCCGCGATACCGTGTGGTCCGACCGGATCATCGATGTGAACTACGAGCAGCTCATCCTGCAATGGGGCTTGTCGGTCAGCATCGGGCAGGCTTATTTCACCAACGAGTACACGGCGCCGATCGGAACCGGAGCCATCGAGTTCGCTGATCCGAGCAAGGCTTGGCTCACGGGAATCCCGGATGGCGAGGGCGAGACCATGGAGAATTGGATCCGTTCCGGCACCTTCGTGCAAGAGGTCACGGCCCCGCAGGTAGCGGAGTACAGTGATCGTTTGGGAAGGGACGACCGTCAGACCTACGAGCAGTTGCTCGGCGGCACATGGGCGCCCTGGCCCCTGGCGGGTGAAGCGGCCTTTCAGCCCGCTGCGGCCCAGGACGTGAACCAGAGCCAGGCCATCAGCCGGATTAATGAGCTGCCCAGCGTGCAGG
>CAZJTB010000039.1:8513-11019 GCA_964548485.1 uncultured Chryseobacterium sp.
TGATCACGCCTGATAAGAGCAAGTGGTCGCGCGCGCCCGTGCTTGAGCAGGAGCGGAATACCGCGCTGAGCCAGGGCGGCGCTGGCAAGCTCGCTTTGCGTGCCCAGCCCAGCATCGATAAGAACGGACGCAAGAGCGGCACGCCCGGGTGCAACGAGGCGGAGGCCACGCTGAACGGGGAGCAGCCCACCGGCATGGGCTGGTTCCCTGGCTACGCGATCGATCTGGAGACCGGAGAGCGCCTGAACATGGCTTACGGCGAGAACAGCTACTGGGGTGGTGATATCGGACGCGATATGATCTGGAACCCCAACAGCCAGATCTACACGGTGCCCTCACAGGGCAACCCGCCGCAGATCTACTTCGGTGGCTGCCACTGGATCTACATCTTCAAGAACGACCGCCGCCTGAGCAACAATGCCGACCGGGTGCCGCAGTATGATGAAGGCCGCTATATCCACACGACCTTGCCGCAGCCCGGCCAATCGCGCCTGAAGGTGTTCCGCGGCCTGGCCTGGGTGGGTAGCGCCATCGTGGCTCCGGGTCAGCAGCTGCTGGCCACCGAAGCGCGCATCAGGCTCAACGTGGAGCGCCCCTACCGCAGCTACGTGAACTACAACGGCGCGCCCGATCCAATCAATCCGCAGCGCAATGATGGGCTCCCGCTCTACTCCTTTAGCACAGGCGGCTTCGCTACGCAGACCGGGGTAACGGCTGTTGCCGAGGACTTCCTGAGCGAGATCAATGTGGTGCCGAATCCCTACTACGCCTTCAGCGGGTACGAGGTGTCGCGCCTCGACAATCGCGTCAAGTTCATCAACCTGCCGCAGCGCTGCAACATCTCCATCTACACGCCGAATGGCACGCTGGTGCGCCGCTTCCGCAAGGACAACGCGCTCACCTTCCTCGATTGGGACCTGAAGAACAGCAACGCGATCCCCATCGCAGGCGGTGTTTACATCTGCCACATCGAGGTGCCCGGCGTGGGCGAGAAGGTGATCAAGTGGTTCGGCGTGCTGCGGCCGCTCGACCTCCAGAACTTCTAAGCAGCAACAGACGAACCGAGAAGCCAGGATCATGAAGCATGCGATGAACATCAAGAACCTGCTCGCCGGAGCGGCCATGCTCGCGGCGCTGGGCGCCCAGGCCGGCAATCCCGACCGGGCGGGCTCCGCTGGCGCCACCCAGCTGCTGATGAACCCCTGGGCGCGCTCCAGCGGCTGGGGATTGGCCAACTCCGCCAGCGTTCGGGGCGTGGAGGCCATGTTCGGCAATGTGGCCGGGCTCTCCATGGTCAACAAGACCGAGGTGCTCTTCACCAACACCACGCTCTCCGGGGCTGGCATGAAGATGAACAGCGTGGGCTTCGGGCAGAAGATGGGTTCCAGCGGCGTGCTGGGCCTTTCCGCCACCATTCTGGGCTTCGGCGAACTGGAGAACACCACCGTGGAGACACCCGAAGGCGGGCGCGGCGCATTCGTGCCCTCGCTGGCCAACATCGGCATAGCCTACTCGAAGAGCTTCTCCAACAGCATCTTCGGCGGCATCCTGGTGCGCATGGTATCCGAGTCAACGAGCAACGTGCGCACCCAGGGCGTATGCTTCGATGCCGGCATCCACTACGTCACCGGCCCCACGGATAATGTCCATTTCGGCATTGCCCTGAAGAATGTGGGCCCGGCCATGCAATACTCGGGCGACGGCCTCGCCGTGCAGGGCCTGCTCACCTCGGGCAGCGACCAGCTCACCCTAGAGCAGCGTTCGGGCAAGTTCGAGATCCCCTCGCTGCTGAACATCGGCGCTGCTTACGACTGGAACATCTCGGAGATGCACCGGGTCACCTTCGCGGGCACCTTCATCTCCAACTCCTTCACCAAGGACCAGGGTGTCTTCGGCGTGGAGTATGCCTTCCGGAAGATGGTTCACCTGCGCGGCGGCTACCTGTACGAGAAGGGCGTGACCAGCGCGGAGGACCGCGAGACCTGGTTCACCGGGCCGAGCGCGGGGCTCAGCATCGATTTCCCCTTCGGCGAGGAGAAGAAGTCGGCCGTCTCCATCGACTATGCCTACCGCACCACGAATCCCTTCAGCGGATTTCATAGCTTGGGCATCCGCATCAGCCTCTGACCGAGCATCACCACAAGGGAAGAGGACCTCTCGGGGTCCTCTTCCGTTCTTTCGCACCAACCGGAACGCAGCCCATGAGCAACCCCGCCTACTATACCGAAGAGGGCCTCAAGAAGCTCGTCGATGAGCTCAACAGGCTCAAGACCGTCGATCGCCCCCACATCAGCCAGCAGATCGCCGATGCCCGCGACAAGGGCGACCTGAGCGAGAACGCCGAGTACCACGCCGCGAAGGAGGAGCAGGGCCTGCTGGAGGCCCGCATCGCCAAGCTGGAGGAGGTGGTGGCCAACGCGCGCGTGATCGACAGCACGCAGGTGGACACCAGCCGGGTGTACATCCACACCCGCGTGATGGTGCGGCATGTGGACAACAACAGCCA
>CAZJTB010000040.1:0-3717 GCA_964548485.1 uncultured Chryseobacterium sp.
GCATCCAGCCCATCGGCGAAGAGCAGCCCCTGGTGAATGGCCTCCTGGTGCCCGCGGTTGAAGGGCAGGGCGATCACGCGGAGCGCCACGTTCGGGGCGGAGGGCCGATGGGCGAGCAGGTGGCCGGGCGTGCCATCGGTGCTGCCGTCGTCCACGAGGATCACGGTGAAGCGCTGCTCCAACCGCGCCAGCACCTGCTCCAGCTCCTCCACGAAGCGCACGGACACCCCGCCCTCGTTGAAGCAAGGGGCCACAAGCGCGATGTGCTCGGCAGCCAAGGCCACGAAGATCGCAACCATCGCCATTCGGCCTCCGACCTGCCTGGGCCGATACCTTCGCGCCCGCCTGCGGCAGGCAGGCCCGCATTCCATCACGCATGTCCCAGCCCACCATCGAGGACCGCCAGCTCCGCTTCGAGCACGGCACCCACAGCGATGCCTTCCTGATCAGCACCTACGAGAAGCTCGTCTTTCCGCGCATCATCGAGGAGAAGATGCTCAGCCTGCTGCGGCAGGGCAAGATCAGCAAATGGTTCAGCGGTATCGGGCAGGAGGCCATCGCCGTGGGCGCCGCCATGGTGCTGCAGCCCGATGAGTACATCCTGCCCATGCACCGCAACCTCGGCGTGTTCACCACGCGCGGCATGCCCTTCAGCAAGCTCTTCGCGCAATGGCAGGGCAAGGCCACGGGCTACAGCAAGGGCCGCGAGCGCAGCTTCCATTTCGGCAGCCAGGAGCACCGGGTGGTGGGCATGATCAGCCATCTGGGACCGCAGATGGGCATCGCCGATGGCATCGCGCTGGCCCACAAGCTGAAGAAAGAGAACCGCTGCACCATCGTGTTCACCGGCGATGGCGCCACCAGCGAGGGCGACTTCCACGAGAGCGTGAACGTGGCCGCCGTGTGGGACCTGCCCGTGCTCTTCATCATCGAGAACAACGGCTACGGGCTCAGCACGCCCAGCAGCGAGCAGTTCCGGATGAAGCAGTTCACCGACAAGGCCATCGGCTACGGCATCGAGGCGGTGCAGATCGCCGGCAACAACATCCTGGAGGTTTACGACACCCTCGCCAGGCTGGCCGACAGCGTGCGCGAGAACCCGCGTCCCATCCTGGTGGAGTGCATCACCTTCCGCATGCGCGGCCACGAGGAGGCCAGCGGCACCAAGTACGTGCCCAAGGAGCTCTTCGAGGAATGGGGCAAGAAGGACCCGGTGGCCAACTACGAGGCCTGGCTGCTGAAGACCGGCATCCTCAGCATCGCGAAGCGCGACGAGATCCGCGCGCGGCTGAAGGACGGCATCGAGGCCGACCTGAAGGTGGCGTTCGAGGAGCCCGAGCCGGTGCCCGTGAAGGACCAGGAGGAGGGTGATGTTTACGCGCCGCAGTTGTCAGTTGCAGGTTCACAGTTGCCCGCGCTGCCCGACGGCACTGACAACGGACAACTGACATCCGGTAACCATCCCGAGAAGCGCATGATCGACGCCATCCAGCAAGGCCTTGCCCAGAGCATGGAGCGGCATCAAGGCTTGGTGCTCATGGGCCAGGACATCGCCGAGTACGGCGGCGCCTTCAAGATCACCGAGGGCTTCGTTGAGCGCTTCGGCAAGGAGCGCGTGCGCAACACGCCGCTGTGCGAGAGCGCCATCCTGGGCGCGGCGCTCGGCCTCAGCATCAAGGGCATGAAGGCCATGATGGAGATGCAGTTCGCCGATTTCGTGAGCGAGGGCATCACCCAGATCTGCAACAACCTGGCGAAGATCCACTACCGCTGGGGCCAGAACGCCGACGTGGTGGTGCGCATGCCCACCGGCGCGGGTGTGGGCGCGGGGCCCTTCCACAGCCAGAGCAACGAGATGTGGTTCGTGAAGACCCCGGGCCTGAAGGTGGTTTACCCCAGCAACCCCTACGACGCCAAGGGCCTGCTGATGACCGCCTTCGACGACCCCAACCCGGTGATGTACTTCGAGCACAAGGCCATGTACCGCAGCATCAGCGGACCCGTGCCCGAGCAGCCGTACGGCATCCCCTTCGGCAAGGCGCGCTTGGTGCGCGAGGGATCAGCGCTCAGCATCATCACCTACGGCATGGGCGTGCATTGGGCCACAGAACTGTTGGACAGTGGAGCAGTGAAGCAGGCCAGCAACGGCGAGCCGATCACTGCTGACATCATCGACCTGCGCACCCTGGTGCCACTGGATGTGGACGCCATCCTCACCAGCGTGAAGAAGACCGGCAAGGTGCTGCTGCTGCACGAGGACACGCTCACCGCCGGCTTCGGCGGCGAATTGGCGGCCATCATCGCCGAGCACGCCTTCGAGCACCTGGATGCGCCCATCGTGCGTGTGGCCAGCTGGGATACACCGGTGCCCTTCGCGATCCCACTGGAACAGGGCTTCCTGCCGAAGGGGAGGTTGAAGGAGGCGGTGGAGCGGTTGGTGGGGTATTAGTCATCGGTCTGCGACCGACATCACCCTTATTCACGGGCAGCGTCGACCCTCCGGGTCGACTTACAACCGTAGGCAGGACCCACGCCGATCTGTATGTTCGGTTCGTGTCCCATCCGCGCCAATTCCACAAACACCCGCGCCTGCCGGGTCATGACTACACCCACGGGGCATATTTCATAACCATCTGCACCGACCCGCGAACCGCATGGTTCGGTCGCATCGTGGGTTCAGGTCCAGATGCCATCATGGAACCGAACGACCTAGGGCGCATCGTATTGGACGATTGGCATGCGCTGCCGCAGCGTCTGCCCCATGTTCGGTTGGATCAGGTGCAATTGATGCCTGATCATTTTCATGCGATCATCATTCTGGATGGCAACAGGTCGACCCGGAGGGTCGACGCTGCCAGTGGTGTGAAGGATAATCGCGTCAGGCCGAATGGTCCGTTACCTGGGGCGTTGGGGGCGATAATTGGCGCATTCAAATCGGGAACCACCATCCGTATGAACAGGCTGCGCAATTCACCTGGTCATCGCTATTGGCAGAAGGGGTTCCACGACTGGCGGATAAGGCCAACCCATGCAGGCCAGTTTGAACGGATCGCGGAATACATCGCCTCCAATCCAGCGCGGTGGCGTTGAATATTCATTCATGCACGATCGGGCCTGGAGCTGAAGCGCGGGGCTAACAGGCCTGCCAAGCCTATTGCCGTGCGCCTACGCATCCATCCACCGCGGCCACGCCAGGTACCACTTCTCCACGGGCTTGCTCAGCGCGGCGATGCCCAGGTTGTCGCTGGCCTCGGCGATGTCGTGCAGGCTGCCGTCCTTGTACAGGAGCTCGATGCGGTCCTGCGCGGGGTCGTAGGCGTTGTTCACGATGCGCCCGGTGATCACGAAGCGCTCGGCCTCGGCCGGTGATGTGCCCAGCTCCTGCGCCACCTGCGCGCGCAGCTCCGCGATGCGGTTGTCGCTCCAGGGGATGTTCTGCAGCTTGATGCGCAGGTTCCGTCGCGTCACCAGGTCCGTGGCGAGCCGTGCAAGGGTCTTGTCAGGGTGGTCGCACCACACCTTCACCGCGCCCATGATGTCATGGTCGTCGAGCCGCAGGAAATCGGCGAGCACGGCCGGGTCGTTGAAGCCCTCGCGCGTGAGCCGGTTGCACAGGAAGCGCTGCAGGGCTGGCGAGGCGAATACGGCGGTCCCGTCAAGCGCCAGCTCCTTCGCGCGGCGCAGGGTCTCCACCAGCATCATTTCGCAGGCCACCAC
>CAZJTB010000040.1:3733-4496 GCA_964548485.1 uncultured Chryseobacterium sp.
TGAGCCGCCGCGCCACCAGGAATTTCTCGATGCTGTAGATGGCCTTCTCCTCCACCACGAGCCTGTCGTCCACCACCTGCAGCATCTTGATGATGCGCTCGCCGCCGATCACGCCCTCGCTTACGCCGGTATAGAAGCTGTCGCGGTTCAGGTAGTCGATGCGGTCCACGTCGAGCTGGCTGCTCACCAGCTGGTGCAGGAAACGCTTCGGGTACTGGTCGCGGAAGATGCGGATGCCGAGGTCCAGCGCGCCGCCGAACTCGTTGTTCAACGCGTCCATCACCAGCGCGCTCACGTCCTCGTGGCCGATGCCCTCCACCAGGCTGTGCTCCAGCGCGTGGCTGAAGGGCCCATGGCCCACATCGTGGAGCAGGATGGCGATGCGCGCGCCAAGGGCCTCCTCGTCGGTTACCGCATGCCCCTTGCCGCGCAGGGTGGCGATGGCCTCGCCCATGAGGTGCATGGCGCCGAGCGCGTGGTGGAAGCGCGTGTGCAGCGCGCCGGGATAGACCAGATGCCCCAGGCCGAGCTGCTTGATGTAGCGCAGCCGCTGGAACCAGGCATGGTCGATGAGCCGCAGCAGCAGCGGATGCGGGATGCCGATGAAGCCGTAGATGGGGTCGTTGAGGATCTTCATGGCTGGCGCGTCACGCGGTGCACCGCGCGCTGCAGCGCCGTGCGCGCCTCAATGAGATAGACACCGCGCGGCTGGTCGTGCAGGTCGATGATGACGGCCCCGGCATTCCCGCCGCCATCCAATCCA
>CAZJTB010000040.1:4506-10938 GCA_964548485.1 uncultured Chryseobacterium sp.
GCTCGCCGGTGCCGGTCCAGATGGAGCGGCCCACGGCGTCCATGACGCGAACGAGCGCGAGCTGCTCATCGCAGCGGATGGCGAAGCGCCCTTCCAGGTCGAGCGGTACGATGCGGATGGGACGGTCCGCCGCCTGCTGCCCCACGCCAGCGAATGGCGAGAAGTAGAGGTCGGCCTCCCAGATGCCGCGCCCATAAGTGGCCGCGCGCAATTTGCCCAGCGCCATGTTCACCTCCACTTCGCTCACCACCACGTTGGGCATTCCGATGCTATGCGGCTCCCAAGTGGTCATGTAATCGTCGCGGTAGAAAACGCCCGGGTCGGTGCCGAGGTAGAGGCCGTTGGGCGAATCGGGCTGCACCACCACGCTGTTCGCCGGCACATTGGGCAGCCCCTGGCTCTTGTTCGTCCACGAGAGCCCGCCATCGGGGCTCTCGTACACCTTGTTGCCCGAGCTGGTGCCCGAGAAGCTGATCCACACGTGCATGGGGTCGTTGTGGCTCACCGCGATGGAGGTGGGCGCGTTCGGTGGCAGCCCGGGACGGATGTCCTCCCAGGTGTTGCCCACGTCCAGGCTGCGCTGCACCTTGTCGTTCCGCGCGGCGTAGATCACGCTGCCGTCGGATGGCGCGACGGCCACGGCGCGCACGAACTGGTTGGCATCCCAGAAGGTGGACTGGTACCAGTTGTTGCCACGGTTGTCCGATGCCCACACGTTGCGGTATCCCGCGATGATGCGGCCCGGCCAGGTGGGGTCCAATGCGAAGGGCGTCACCCAGGCGCCTTCCTCGGGGATCCAGTCGCCCACGTGGTTCCAATCGACCCCGCTGTTGTCCGAGCGGCGCAGCCCGCCGTTCTGCGAGGTGCTGTACACCACCTCCGGATCCTCCACGTCCACCGCGGCCTCCATGCCATCCGCGCCGAAGATGTGCAGCCATTGCCCGTTGCGGTGGAGGTTGCTGCCATTGTCCTGCGCGCCGGCCACGATCAGGTCGGGGATGTGCTCGCTGCCGCCCAGGCGATAGAACTGGGTGATGTCCAGCCCCTGGCTCAGGTCGGTCCACACGTCGCCGCCCGCATCGCTCACATAGAGGCCGCCATCCGATCCGCAGAAGAGCCGCCCGTTGATGATGTCGAGCGAGTGTATGTCGGCGTGCGTGTAGCCGATGGCCGACGGGAACACCCAGTGCGATTTGATCGTCCAGCTCACTCCGCCATCGGTGCTCTTCCACACGTTGATGCCGCCCACATACACAATGTCGGGGTCCACGGGGTCAACGGCCAGCGCCATGTCGTACCAGGCCTGCCCGCCGCTGTCCAGGCCGTCCTCCGCGTAGCAGAACAGGTTGGGCGAATCGGACATCAGCTCGAAGGAGAGCCCGCCGTCGTTGCTGCGCCAGAGGCCGAGGTAGCTGTTGTCGTTCTCGTTGGAGCAGAGGGCGTACACGCGCAATGGGTCAGCAGGGCTCACAGCCAGCGCCATGCGGCCTACGGCGCTGCCCGGAGGCAGCCCATTCGTCACGGTCACGAACGCCTGCCCGCCATTGGGGCTGCGGTATAGGCGGTCGGTGCAGGCCAGCACCACATTGGGGTCGGCCGGGAGGAACTCAACATCGCGGAACGATCCGGTGGCCGCCTGCTGCCAGCTGGCTCCGCCGTCGGTGGTGCGGTACAAGCCATTGCTGGCCGCGCAGAACAGGGTCAGCGGATCGCCGGGATGCATGCGCAGCGCCCGCGTGGTGCGGCTCTGCGATACGTTCCAATTCAGTCCGGTGGGCGCCCAGCTTAGCCCGTTGTCGGTGCTCTTCAGCACGCCCGCGCTGTAGGTGTCGGCGCCGTCGCCGTCGCCGGTGGCGATGTAGATGACGCCGGGCTCCTCCGGATGCAGCACGATGCCCGATACGCCCATCGATGGCAGGTCCGTGAAGAGCGCTTCCCAGCTGGCCCCGTTGTCGCTGCTGCGCCAGAGCCCGCCGCTGGGGGCGCCGGCATAGATCACTTGCGGGTCGAAGGGGTCCACTGCCACGCAGTTCACGCGTCCATTGCCCGGGTTGTACGAGATGCTCTCCCAGCGCGTGGGGCCGAGCGGCTCCCAAACGGCCTCGTCGCGCGAGCCGCTCTTGCGCTCGCGCATGGCCTTCACCTCCTCCGCCGCCTGCAGGAAGATGGAGGGGTCGATCCGCTCGCCAGTGGGCCAGGTGCGCTGCTCCCAGAACCAGTGCCAGCGCTGGAATTGCTTCCAGCCCTTGCCGCGCTCGTACGAGCGGCCCTGCCATTCGGCATCGAAGGCCGCCTTCACGTCGTGGATGTTCGTCTCCTCATCGAGCATGAGCTCCACCCAGCGCTGGGCCTGGAGCATGGAGGGGAGAACGGGGAGCAGAAGCCCGAGTATGGTTTTTCTCAGCATGCGTAGCAACTAGGTTTGCGAATGTAGGCCCGGCGCGCCCGCGGATGCCGCCGTTCACTGGTCCATGGAAGCCGAAGACCCACGCCCGCTCCCTGTGGTGCGCACCGCCGACGGTTCGCGCACCCTGGCGTGGGGCACCGAGCATTACCACAGCGTTCATGGCGCGGTGCAGGAAAGCACGCATGTGTTCATCAAGGCCGGGCTGGAGCACGTGGGCAAGCCGCACGCGGATGTGCTCGAGGTGGGCTTGGGCACGGGCCTCAACCTGCTTCTCACGTGGATCCGCTGCCTCGAGGGCAAGCTCACGGTCGCCTACCAAGCCCTGGAGCTGTATCCGTTGAGCGCCGGGCAGCTCATCGCGCTCGATCACTGCGCCGATCTGGCCTGGCCGGGACTGCATGAGCCGTTCGTGGCGCTGATGACCGGTGCCGAAGGACGGTGGCATGATGCGCTCGGTGGCCTGCGCTTCATGCGCGCCGGCATCGATGCGCGGATGCACGATGCGGAGGAGGCGTACGATGTCATCTACTTCGACGCCTTCGCGCCCAGCCACCAGCCGGAGCTCTGGACCCGTGAGGTGTTCGAGCGCATGCACCGCGCGCTCAGGCCCGGCGGGGTGCTCGTGACCTATTGCGCCAAGGGCGATGTGCGCCGTGCCATGCAGGGCGCCGGCTTCCAGGTGGAACGGCTCCCAGGGCCGCCGGGGAAGCGTGAGATGCTGCGGGCAACGAAGCCGTGAGCGATCCTCAGGCCTTCACCGAGGCTCCCCAATTCGCTGGATCCTTGCGCCATTCATTCAGCGGCAGCAGGTCCTTCTCGGTGATGTACCCATCGCGCAGGGCCTGATCAACCAGGATCGGATAGCTCGTCAGCGCCTGCAAGGTCACCTTGGCTTCCGCGAACGCGCGCTGCGCCTCATCGAAGCCGTACGTGAAGATCGCCGCCATGCCCTTCACCTCGCAGCCCGCATCGCGCAGGGCCTGCACGGCGTTCAGGCTGCTCTGCCCGGTGCTCACCAGGTCTTCCACCACCACCACGCTGCGGCCCACGGTGAGGTCGCCTTCCACCTGGTTCTTCAGCCCGTGCTCCTTGGCGCCGCTGCGCACATAGATGAAGGGCAGTCCCAGGTCGTGCGCCACCAGCGCGCCATGCGCGATGCCGCCGGTGGCCACCCCGGCGATCATGTCCGGCCGGCCGAACTCGCTGTTGATCACCTGCACCAGTTGCTGGCGGATGTAGGTGCGCACGGCCGGGTAGGAGAGGGTCTTGCGATTGTCGCAGTAGATGGGGCTCTTCCAGCCGCTGGCCCAGTTGAAGGGCTTGCGCGGGCTAAGTTTGACAGCCTTGATCTGAAGCAGGAATTCAGCGACCTTGAGCGCGGGATCGAGCGGCGAAGCCATGGCACGAAAGTATGTCGTTTGGGTGGGCGGAAAGCCGGTGGAGATCCATCGCGAAGCTCCGGATACGGTGGTGCGCGAGCATTGGCTGGTGCTGAACATGCGCCAAGCGGATGAGCTGGACAAGGTCGCGGAAGCCATCGCGCGGCCCGAGGTGCACGGCGTGCTGCTCTATTCAACGCATGGCATCGATGCCTGGGAGGCATTCCTGGCGCGCCACCGGTTCGTGCAGGCCGCTGGCGGTGCGGTGCAGGATGAGCACGGCCGCTTGCTCGCGATACGGCGCCTGGGCCTCTGGGACCTGCCGAAGGGCAAGGTTGATCACGGCGAGGCCATCGATGCGGCCGCGATGCGCGAGGTGCGCGAGGAATGCGGGCTCGTGGGTTTGCGCCTGCTGCGCCCCTTGGCGGTCACCTGGCATACCTACGCGCGCAAGGGCGCCGATCACCTCAAGCGCACCGATTGGTTCCTCATGGAGGGCTCCTCCTCCGATCCGCTGATCCCGCAGACCGATGAGGACATCACGGAGGCGCGCTGGCTTACGCGCGATGAGGTGGGCGCGATGCGGCAAGCGACCTATCCTTCGCTGCAGGCCGTGCTCCATGCCTGGGAGGAATCGCAGCGCTGAAAGCGGCTCAATCGTCCCACACCTTGATGCGGGCGCCCTTCTCGGCGGCGGTCTTCGCCTGGTGGAAGAGCGCGCCGAGGCCGCGGCTGGGCAAAGGCGCTGGCGAATGGGCCAGCACGCCATCGTTCAGCAGGTAGAAGGTGGGCAGGCTCTTCACGCGAAGGTCGTCGCGCAGCTCCTGCTCGGCGGCGGCGCGCAACCAGGTGAAGCGCATGCCGGGATGAGCAGCCGTGAAGCGCCTCAGCGCAGCCCCATCGGCATCAAGGGCGATCGCGATCACGCGCACGAAGCCCTCATGCTCCTGCCGCAGCTTTTCCAGCGCTTCCAATTCCTGCACGCAATAGGTGCACCAGCTGGCGGTGAGCACCACGCAGGCCGGCCCGTCGAGCAGCGAATCCAAGGAGGCTTCGCGCCCGCGCAGGTCCTCGAGACGCATGCGGGGCAGTCGTTCGCCCACCTGCATGGCGGTGAGGTCCCAGACCATGTTGGCCGCGATGATGCGATGCTCGGCATAGGCCGACCGCTCTGCCGTCTGGCGCAGGATGGCGAGCGCCCCGCGCTTGTCAACCAGCTTGCTGTGGTACTGCTGGTGCAGCAGGTCCATCATCACCCATTCGCAGCGCCGGTCGTCGTCGCGGAGGAAATCGTTGCGCGCGAGCACGGCCTTCAGGCTGTCGGCATCGCCCAGGGCGAAGGCCCGCGCGAGCGCTGCTCCATGGTAGCGCTGCGCCAGCATGAGGTGCTCGTGGTAGAAGCTGCGCATGAAGCGGACCAGCTCAGGGTCGTCGTAGGTCAGCGGGCGGCCCTTGATCCATTCGCGGTGCATCTCCTCCTCGTTCACCCGGGGGCCGTAGCGGATGCCGGCGAAGCTGTTGTGCATGTACCGGTTGAACCACGGGTCGTTCACGTCGCGGTAGAAGCGGCGCACCTTGGTCTCGAACGAGTCCACGCGCTGCCGGCTCCACACGGGCATCACGAAGAGCGTGGCGGGGCGACGGGCGCTATCCGCCTGCGATGAACGGCGCTCCACGGCCACGGCCTGCATGCCGGCGGCCTGGTCGGTGGCGAGGTCCTCGCTGATGAAGGCGTCGATGCGCGCGTTCAGGTCGCTGGTGAGCGCGTTGGGATCGAGCGGGTCCAGGTCGCGGAAGTACAGGTTGGTGCGCGCGGTGCCGGCGATGCTGCGGGCCGTGCCGGGCGAGGGCGGCGTGAATTCGATATCGTAGCGTGCGCCGGGCCGTGCGTACAGGTCGCCGAACACATCGCCCACGCGCAGCCTCCATTTGGCGGTGCCCTGCACGGGCGCGCTCAGCTGCGCCGTTCCATCGTCGGCGATCAGGTCGGTGGCCAGGCGGGTGGCGCGCAGGGTTAAGAGGTCGTCGTAGCGGTAGAGCGAGATGGGCTGGCCGGCGAAGGCCTTGGCCTGTATGCGCAGCGAGGCCTCTTGGGCATTGCCGAGCAAGGCGAGGGGGAAGAAGGCGATGAAGGCGCTGGTCCTCATCAGATGGTCTCGCGCATGTCCATGGGAACGAACGCGCTCACATCGGCCTTATTGGCGATGAGCTCGCGCACGATGGTGCTGCTGATGTGCGCGTGCTCGGCGAGCGAGGGCAGGAAGAGCGTTTCCACGCCGGCGAGCTGGCGGTTCATCAGCGCGATGCTGCGCTCGAAGCCGTGATCGGTGCTGTTGCGCAGCCCGCGCACGATGAAGCCCGCGCCGATCCGCCGGCACAGGTCCACGGTGAGGCCCTCGAAGGCCAATACCTCCACGCGCGGCTCATCGCGGAAGGCCGCCTTGGCCCAGGCTGTGCGCTGGTCCACGCTGAACATGGTGCGCTTGGTGCTGTTCGCCCCGATGCCCAGCACCACCTTGCCGAAGAGCGGCAGGGCGCGGCGCACGATGCTCACGTGGCCCACGGTGATGGGATCGAAGGTGCCCGGGAATACGGCGATGGTGCTGCTCATGCGGGGGCTCCGGTTGTGGCGGGTTCGGGTCCGAA
>CAZJTB010000041.1:0-7331 GCA_964548485.1 uncultured Chryseobacterium sp.
TCGGATTGCTCAGGCCCGCGGCAGGCGACCAGCTGTACACGAAGGCGCCGCCTGGGCAGGCGGCCGCACCGCTCCAGAGCTGACCCGTGCCTGGTCCCATGGGCGATGCATACACCACGCCACCCGTGCTGTTGAAGAGCGTGAGCGATTGTTCGTTGTTGTAGATGCTGCCCGCCACATAGCTCACCACCACCGTTGCGCCCGTGGTCACCGGGATGTTCACGCTGGCCTGCGATCCGTTGGTGAGCCAGTACGGGCCATAAGGCGTTCCATTCACCGTGACGGTGACGCTGGATCCATTCGATCCCAGGCCGAGCAGCCCGCGCCAGCCGTCGCCGAAGCTGTCGTAGAGCGTGAGCGTGTAGTTGCAGTTGGTGGGGAAGCCGCCGCCTGTGACCGTTGCGTTCAACTGCACGGGGGTGTTGCACGTGCTGGCATCCGGGCCGGCGTTCACCTGCGGCCCGGCAATGATGTTCACCGTGAGCGTGGTGTCGTAGGTGCAGCCGAAGTTGTCGGTGACGTGATAGACGTACTGGTAATTGCCGGGCGCCGGCGGTGTCACGCATGCCTGATTGCAATTCCCGTTCTGGCTGGTGATGCTCGGCCCGGTCCAGTAGCTGCTATCGCACTGCGCGCCATAGACCGGCGTGAAGGTGATCAGGTCGTCGAAGAGCGATGGGTTGAAGCTGATGCTCCAGTTGCACAGGAAGCCATTGTCGCTGGACCACATGTCGCAGATCTGGAATGTCCAGGTGCCATTGAGCTGAGAGCCCACGAGCCCTGCGAGGCTGTTCAGGCTCTGGTAGGTGCCCGATGGCAAGGTGCCGCCGCCGCCATTCGCGGCCATGGTGCCGTTTCCGGCGGTCGGGCTCCAGCAATAGTTCCAGCAGGTGCCCTGGATGTTCGGTGTCAGGTCGTTGTCAACCGGAACACCGAGATAAGTGGCTCCTCCTCCTTGCTGATGCAGCGTCACGGTCTGACCGGTGGGGCTGATGATGTTGATGATGAGGTCGCCGAGGAAGCTGTGCTCGATGTCCATGCAGATGGACAGCAGCCCGTTCACATTGGTGAGCGTGGTGCCGGGCGGGAATTGATCGAAGGTGATGGTGCTCTCGAAGCATTGCCCCACGTTGTCTGGCAGGAATACGCCACCGCCGAGGTTGGGATTCGGGGTCTCGGTCCAGGTGGTGCCCTGCACGGCACCATTCAGGCAAAGCGTCTTACCGGCGCAGCCGGAAAGCGTGCCCCCGGTTCCATTGAAGGTGGGCCGTGTTCCCACGAGCACAAGCAGGTCAACGAGGTTGGTGCTCGCGCAGCCGTTGTTGTCCAGCAGATACAGTTGCGCCATGTAGCCGCCGGGCTGCGCATAGGTGTGGTTCACGATGGCCGGCGCGTTGTTCAGGACGGTGCCATCGCCGAAATCCCATCGGCGGCTGGCGATGCTGTTGCCGGGCGCCGCGAAGGAGGCCGTGCTGTTGAAGGTGACGCTCTGCCCAGGGCAGATGCGGCGCGGATTCGTAGGGCCATGCGTGGCCACGGCGGTGGGCCGCACGCAGGGCTGGTAGCAGGTAATGCTCGCTGCGAAGACGCCCGTGCCTGTGGCGTTGCTTCGGAACACGATGGTGAGGCAGCCGGTGGGGTTGCCGGCCGAGGCGCTCACGATCTGCCCTTGCCCTGCGCTGCCCGTCCAGTTGGCGAGCACCGGCGCGGCCGTGCTGCTGCCATCATACACCGTCATGAAGTCGATCGGTGCGGCGCCTGCTGTGCTCAGGTTGAAGGTGAGGAAGTTGAGCGAGATGGCCCCGCCCGGCGTGCTCGGGCACAGGGTGTAGGTGTAGTTCTCGTTGTTGCCGTAGCCGCTGGCGCCCTGGCCGCCGCTATCGAGGAAGGCGCCAATGCAGGTGCTCGCCGTACCATTGAAGATGGGGAAGGGCTGCGCGAGCACATCTTGCCGCGCGAGGCATGCCATGGCTGCGCACAGGACCGCGCTCAGGATGCGAGCGAATGAACCGGGCCTGGGGCAGCGTGAGATCATCCAGCATGCGCGATGGCCGGGAGGGCGCCATAGCGCTTGAAAAATACCTGGATGCCCCATACGGGGAGCCGGTCGTCGCTGGAATTGGACGAACAGGATTTTGCACCCGCCGAATGCGCGCGAGGCCTGACCGCTCCCGGCTTACCGCAGCAGGCTCACGTGCCCGTTGATGATGCGCTTCTTCGGCGTGCTCAGCGAATGCACCAGCAAGCGGTACGGATACACGCCCTGCGGCAACCGGATGCCATCCTTGGTGCCGTCCCAGCGGAACGCCAGGTCGTTCGTGGAGTAGATCAATCCGCCCCAGCGGTCGAATACCTGGAACTCGAATCCCTCCGGCGACAGGTCGTTGCCGCTGATGAAGAACACCTCGTTCTGGCCCTCCTCGTTCGGAGTGAACGCGTTCGGCACCCACACCATGAATTCATCCTGCACATCCACCCAGGCCCGCAGCGTGTCGGTGCAGCCAAGCGCGTTGGCCACCACCAGCATGAGCGGATAGGTGCCGCCCGCCTCACTCGGATACTCCACCACCGGATCGCGCTCGTTGCTGGTGCCCAGCGGACCGAAGTCCCACTGCCAGCTCACCACATTGGGGATGCTCAGATCGGTGAAATGCACCACCGGGTCGTTGATGCTTGCAGGGCGCGGGTGCCAGGTGGCCATCGCCACCGGGATGGAGAGCGTGCTCACCATGCTGGCCACCGTGGTGTCGGTAAGGCATCCGTTGGGCCAGGTGATCGTGAGCGAAACAGCGAAGTTCCCGGCGCCGCTGTAGGTGTGCGTAGCCAGAGAGTCGCCGATGAGCTCGGCACCATCGCCGAAGCGCCAATGCACCGAAGCCTGGCCCGTGGTGTCGCGCAGCGCGAACCGCACGCTGAGGGGCACGCAGCCCAGCGTGGTATCGGCGGTGAGCTGCACGGGCGGGGTCTGCAGCACTTCAAGCCAGGCGCAGCTGGTCACCGCCGGCGTTTCGCAGCCGTCGCGCACGGTTAGGCAGACATCGCCGGATTCGGGTGGAGCAGTGGTGAACACGGGGTTGCTGGTCGCTCCAGCGCCCCAATCAAAGGTGTAGGCGCCATCTCCACCGGCCACGCCTTGCGCCATGAAGGTGACCGGCAGGCCGTAGCATTCGGTATCGGGCTCCAGCGCGATGACGGTGAGCGCGGGGCGCACGGTGATGGATGCCGATGCGCCGCTGATGGTGCATCCGTTCGCATCCACCGCCGTGGCCGTGTACATCCAGGTGCCGCTCGGGGGGCTCATGGCATGCGGACCGCTTCCCGTCAATCCATTGCTCCACGAGATCGCAACGGGCGATGTACCGCCCTGCGTGGTGGCCAGCAACGGTGCTGCGCCCGTGAGGCAGATCGTGGTGTCGGCAGGAGTAGCGGACCATGCGAGGAGCGCTGGTTCCATGATGGTGGCCGCGAGCGTATCGGCGCAGCCGCCGCCTACGGCGCCCTCAGTGATGATCACCATGTACGGGCCCGGGCCAACCGTGATGGCATCTTCCGTGGCCGATGGCGTTGTCTGGATCGGTGCGCCTGCGCCGTTGAGCCACTGATAGTGCCAGGTGCCCGCGGATCCCGTGGTGCTAACCGTGATCGTGCCGTCGTTCAGTCCGAAGCAGCTCACATCCTGCACAGCCATGGTGGTGGCCATGTCCGTGATCTGCTCGGTCACCTCGATGGGCAGGGTGGCGGTGCAGCTCGAAGCGTCCGTTACGGTGAGCGTGTAACTGGCCGCCGCCAGATTGGCGAATAGGGGCGAAGCTTGTGAAGGCCCTCCCAGGCTGAAGGAGAACGGCGGGCTTCCACCGGAAGGCAGCGCCTCCACCGAACCGATGTTCACGCCTCCGCAGCCTGCGGGGCTGACCAGCGCATCCAGCATCAGCACACCTGGGGAATTGAAGGTTGCCGAGGCCGGGCTGCTCGGATTACCGCACAGGTCGGCTACCCCGCTCACCAACGACACCGTGTAGGTGCCGGGCTCCGTCAGCGGAGGCGTCACGAGCAGCGTGAAGCTGTTGGCCTGCGTGCCGCCTGAGGTGCACAAGGGGTTCGTTGCGCTCACCACGGTGTAAGGCCCGCCCGGGCCGCTCACCTCGAAATCGCTGGCCTGGATGGTGTTGCACGCCACCAGCTCGGAGAAGGTCACGGTGAGTGCATCGCCTGCGCAGTTCGCGGTCACCAAGCTGTTCAGCGATGGTGGTGTCGTATCGAACACGCTGGCCGTGTTTGCTCCAACGGTCAGATTCAGTGTGTAGCCGAATGGCGATTGCGACCAGTTGCTCACATACAAGGCGAAGCGCTGGCCGGCCTGCACGGGTATGCACGGGTTGTTCTGCAGACCGAAGCTGCCGTTGGCCCCGGTGACACCCGGTATGCCCGAGAAGTTGCAGCTCACCTGCAGCGATTGCGTGGTGAAGATGTCGGCGCAGGTGGCGTTGGTGAGGTTGTACACGGCCCAGTCGTAATCGTTGGCCATGTTGTTGGGGATGATGGAGAAGCAGAAGGTGCCGCCGCTCTGGACGGTGAAGGTGTACCACTGCCCGGCCACTTCGCCGCCGCCGAGGCACGAGATGGAGCTATTGATCTCGCTGGGGTAGTTCCCGGTGCCAACAGGGCTGTTCGCTTCCGCATAGATGCCCTGGCACACCGGTATGGCGCCGAAGCAATCCTGCGTGGTGGGTGGCGGCAGCGCGGCGGGCGCGGTTATCTGCAGGTTGTAGCTGGGGTGGCAATTGGGCGCGGGCCATGAATCGACCAGCAGGTAGTAGGTGGTGCCGGCCGTCACCGAGGCTTGAATGGTCTGGTTGCCGCCGCCGCTGGCCGAGCTTCCCGCGCAGCTTCCGCCCTGTGGGCAACCCACGTACAGGAACAGGCCGACCCAACTGGAGTTGGAGGTGAAGGTGATGTTCACCAGTCCGGTGGTCGCAGGCGTGAAGGCATACACGCGGTCCTCACCGCCGAGGTAGAGGCCCGAACCGCAATTGGTGGTGTTGCCGGTGGTGAAGGTGTTGCCGCTGCCGCAGTTGGTGAGGCCGAAGCCCGAGAAAGGAAGCGAAATCGGATTGGCCGCCGCCGAGGCGCAATCCGGACCGCCTTGCGCGCGCAAGCCTGCGCCGAACAGGAGCGCAAGGGCCATTGAGCCTGTGCGAAGCGCGAAACCGATCATGCTGCGGGAAGCCTGACTCATCGGTCGCGCAAGATGGCGAGGCCGGTCGCTTCGCGCCGAACCGCCGTGCCGGGCTGTTGGAAGGCTAAATCGGTTGCGACGATCGCGAAGAGCTCCACCTCACTTGATCAAGGTCACGTGCCCGAACAGCTCCTTCTTGGTCTCCGCGTTCCTGATCTCGTAGGCGATCCGGTACACGTACACATCGCTCTTCAGGATCTCGCCGCTGTTGTTGGCGGCGCCGTTCCACCATTCGCGGGGCTTGTCTGATGCGAACACCACCTGGCCCCAGCGGTCGAACACCTTCAGGTCGAAGGTGGTGATGACATCGATGTTCACGCTCATGCCCCAGAGCTCGTTGATGCCGTCGCCGTCGGGCGAGAAGGAGTTGGGCACGTAGGCGAAGAGCACATCGTCGATCGTCACCAGCTTGCAGATGGTGTCGGCGCAGAGGTTCTGGTTGAAGGCCACGAGGCACACGTTGTACTGCCCGGGCTCCTTGTTGGTGAACTCGAAGAAGGGCTCGAACTCCGTGCTGGTGGCCAGGCCGGCGATGTCCCACCAATAGGTCTGCGATCCGGTGCTCAGGTTGCCGAACCAGATGCGCGGGTCGTTCACATCAGCAGGGATCGGGTTCCAGCCGAAATCGGCCACCACGGGCGGCGGGCCGGTTACTTCGATGCTGCCCACGCCTACGCAGCCCGCAGCATCACGGATGCGTATGGCATAGACCGCCTCGCAAGCATCGGCAAGGGTGGCGCTGGCCACCCAGGTGGCCCCGTCGTCATAGCTGTATTCCACCGCTTCAGCGTCGGTCACCATCACCGCGCCGTCGCAATCGCCCGAGCAGGTTACGGGGTCCATGGCCAGCGCGTCGATCTCCAGCAGCACGGGCTGGCCAATGGTCACCTGTCCAGAGCCGGTGCAGCCGTTCTCATCCGTTACAGTGATGGTGTAATTGCCCGCACAGAGCCCAGCGGCGCTCGTGGTGGCGCTATTGGCTCCCGCCGACCAGGCATAGGTGTAGTTGTCAAGCCCGTTGCCGCCGGTAACGATGGCTTGCGCCGTGCCATCGCAATAGGTATAGCAGATGGCGTCCGTGTGCGTGAAGGCCACTTCGATCGCATCGGTGAGCAGCATCTGCACGCTGTCAATCAGGTAGCAGAACGCGCCATCATCCTCGATCCAGTAGAAGGTGTGGAGGCCACCGCTGCCAGAGGGCATGGTCACTGTGGTGGTGGTGGCGAAGGGGTCCGCGAATACGGCTCCAGCCGGTCCGCTCCATTGGCCGGCGCCTGTGTTGCCCGGCGTCACGGTGATGCCGATGCTCAGGTCGCACGAGACATTCGACGGTCCCATCACGATCACGCCGCAGCATAGCGGGTCATCGGCCGGGATGATGGTGATGTTCAGCTGCGCCGTGGCCTGGCAGCCCGCCGCGCTGGTAACCGTGTAGGTGTAAACGCCGGAAAGGCCCGTGGAGGGGTCGAACTGGTTGGGCACCACCGTGCCGTTCGCCAGGGTCCACACGCCGCCGGGATCGGGCGTGCCGTTCAGCGAATCGGTGAGGAGGAACACCGGATTGCTGGCGCAGATGGTGAACGTATTGTTCAAGCCCGCATCAATGCTCGGATCGGGCGAGACCAGCACGCTGTCCGTGACGGCGCATTGCGGCGACCCCACCGGATAAGCGCTGAGGTAGTACCATGTGGGCTGTGTGGTGAAGACGCTGGACAGCGGGTCGTTCGGATTGGTGAGGCCAGTGGCCGGGCTCCATTGCCAGGTGATGGGCGAGGTGCCGCCGCCGCACACCACGGTTCCCGTCCACGCCACGCCAGTCGGTGGTCCCTGCGGCGATTGATAAACCACCACGCCTATGTCGTTCGTCAAGCGGAACGAGTTCTCATTGTTCCAGATCGTCCCTGCTGTGTAGGTGAGCGTGATGGATTGCCCGGTGCTCACATTCAATGGGATGATCTGCTGCAGGGTGCCAGCGGTCGTGATCGCGTAGTTCGTCACCACGCCATCGATGTTCACCGCGAGGTTGGCGCCTCCATTCCAAGTGTCCCCAAAGGTCTCGTTCAACTGGAGCTGCCAAACGCAATTCGTAGGGGGG
>CAZJTB010000041.1:7380-10875 GCA_964548485.1 uncultured Chryseobacterium sp.
GCCATTAGCCACCACCACGCCCGCCATGGCCACGGGGTCGTTGCAGAGCACGATGTCCGGGCCGGCATCGATCTCCATCTGCGGTGCTATGGTGACCGTGATGGTGGTGTCATAGGTGCAGCCGAAGTTGTCCGAGACGTAGAAGCTGTAGTTGAACGTTCCAGCTACGTTGGGCGTGGCCGTGGCGTTCAGCGGGTTGGATGGATCAATGGACAAGAAGGGGCCGGACCATGATGCTGAATCCAACGTGGAAGTACCGAGGTTCGGCGTGAATTGGGTCACATCCGGGATGATGGCCGGATTGAAGTTGAGCGACCAGCTGCAGAGGAACCCATTATCCGCCCCCCAAAGGTCGAGCGAGGTGAAGGTCCATGTCCCATTCAACGGACAGCCTTGCAGGTTGCTCCAGGGCTGAACGGTGCTGTACGTGCCCGGTATCAGCGCATTGGCCGAAGGAGTGCCTCCGGGCATCACATTCGGCGTTGGACCAAAGGTGGAGCAATTCGCGAATGTGCCATTGGGCGCGTTGGGCGCCCAGCAATAATCCCAGCAAGTTCCCGGAACGGGGTTCAGATTACCGTCACCATCATTGGCGCCGCCGATATAGGTGCCCCCGCCCCCTTGCTGGTGCATGATGATCACCTGGCCATTGGGGCAGGTCACCGAGAGCACCAGGTCGCCCATGTAGCTGTGCTCCATGCTCACGCAGATGCTCTGGAGGTCATTCGGGTTCGTAAGGGTCTGTCCGGGATTGAATTGCGTGAAGTTGATCTCGCTGGTGAATGGGGTTCCGACATCATCGGGCAGGTACACGCCATCGCCGAAGTTGGCTTCGGGGATGCCTGTCCAGGTGACAGGCGTGACGACGGCATTGAGGTTCACCGTGGCGCCCAGGCAGGTCTCCACGCTTGCCACTGTGCCCTGGAAGGTGGGCGTGGTGCTCACCAGCACCTGGAGGTCAACGACATTGCTGTTCACGCAATTGTTGTCATCCACCAGGTTCAATTGAACGATGTACTCCCCTGGCACGCTATAGCTGTGGCTCGCGGTGGGGCCATTGGCCGTGGTCCCATCATCGAACACCCACGTGTAACTCACGATGTTGAAACCTGCGGCCGCATAAGACTGTGTGCCATCGAAGGTGATTACCTCTCCTTGGCACACCATGGCAGGACCTGCTTCGCTCATGGATGCGACGGCAACAGGTCGATCACAGGGCGTGAAACAGGTGATGGATGCCGCGAAATTACCCGTGCCAGCCCCATTGGAAATGAACTGGACCGTAAGGCAGCCCGTGGAGTTGAATGTGGTGGCCGATACGAACAAGCCCAACAGGGCTGAGCCGGTGTACTCGCCAAGGAAAGTCGCGCCGGTATTGTCGCCATCCCAGATGCGGATGCGATCCCATGTGTTCGAGGCGCCGGTCTGATCAAGGCCGAAAACCGCCCAGGTGAGCGAAATGCCATCGCCAGGCTGATCGGGACAGATGACCGCAGTGAAATTCTCATTGTTGCCATACTGGCTCGCGGGTCCGCCGCTGTCTTCCAACACCCCGGTGCATGTCGTGATGCTCCCTGCCGTGATGCTGAACTGCTGGGCGAATGCGCCCATGCCGCCCCCTAGCGATGCAAGCAGCACAGTCAAGCGCATGAACGTGATCGGTAGATGGCGCAGGCGTTGTTTCATGGGCTTCACCTCAGGGAAACGGGGGTCAGGGCAGGACTCCTTGTAGCCGTTGTGCCTATGATGGCTTTCTGGCTCCGGAAGTTGCCTGCTAAAGTACAAGGCCCCGGTCTGCTGCCGGGGCCTTGTAATCGAGCTTGTCAGCGGTCTAGCGCACGAGGCCTACCGTACCGTTGTAGGTGCCGCCCACCTTCTCGCCGTCCTTCATCTCCACCACCCACAGGTAATTGCCCACCGGGCACGATTCGCCGCGGCCACCCACGCGACCGTTCCAAGGGCGCTTGGGGTCGTTGGTCTCGAAGAGCAGCTGGCCGCTCACAGGGTCGTGTATGCGCATGTGGAAGCGCAGGTTCAGCATGGTGAGCGCATCCGGCATGAAGTTGTCGTCCACGCCATCGCCGTTCGGTGAGAAGGTCGTGGGCGCGAGCAGGTTGTAATCCTCCTCAATGCGCACAATGCGCTCAGTGCGGTCGGTGCACCCAATCGCGTTGGCCACCACGAGGCTCACCGTGTATTCGCCCTTCTTCTTGTACACATGGGTGGCCACCCGGTCCTTCGAGGTGTGCCCATCGCCGAAGTCCCACAGGTAGGAGGCCGCACCAGGGCTCTTCGGCTCGAAGTGCATGTAGGGCACCTTCTCCGGCGCGCCGCCCATGGCCAGGTTCACGAACGAGGCCTTGGGCACCTCGTGCACGATGATGGCGTCCGATACGGGCTTCTGGATCAGGCTGCCCTTGTTGGTGGAGTAGGAGAGGGTGACCTCGTAGCGGCCGGGCTTCGTGAAGGTGTGCGAGGGGGTGCGCTCCACCGAGAAGCTGCCATCCCCGAAGTTCCACAGCAGCCCCTTCACCTCGCTGGGATCGGGCGCGTTCTGCACGGTGAACACCACTTCGCCGCCCGGACAGGTCTCGGATACGCTGGGCATGATGCCGACCTCGGTGCTGGAAGGCGCAGGGGCCACGGTGGCCGCAGCCGCCGGTGATGGTGCTGCGATAGGGCTCACGTGCTTCTTGCTTGGCCTGGGCAGTTCGGCGTCCTGCTCAGCTGCTCCTTGGTTCGTGGTTTCAGCAACGGCCGGCGCTTGATCGCGAACACTTGCAGCGGGAATCGACTCCTGGAGCGGATTCTCCAAGGCTGTTTGATCGTGTACCAGGGCCACTTGACCTGCGCCAGTGGCGGTGCTGTCGGTGTCCGGCTGCATCAGCAGCAGATAGGCCGTAGCCACCAGCGAGAGGCCCCCGCCCAACAGCAAGGCCAGCATGCCCGCTGAGGTGCTGCGCTTGAGGCCCACCGCTTTGTCCAGCTCGCGCTCCATCTGGCTCCAGTCGGCCGAATTGTAGGGCACTTCGTACGAGTCGAGCGACTCGCGCAAGGCCTGCTCGAAGGCGTCAGGTGCGTTCTTCATCCCGTTCTTCATTGAATCTTGTTCTCCTTGCGGAGCAATTTCTTCAGGTTCGCTTTGGCTTTGGCCAGGTTGCTCTTGCTGGTGCCCACGTTGATGCCGAGCGCGTCGGCGATCTCCTTGTGGGTCATGTCCTCGAACACGTACAGGTTGAACACCGTGCGATAGGCTGGCGTGAGCTTCTGCATGGCGTTGATCACGTCGGCGGGCTTCAGGTCGGGCAGCTCCTCGCCTTCCTCATCGGCCAGGGTGTCCTCGGCATCGCCATCGGCGAAGTCCTCGATGCTGCGCTCCTCGCCCAGCAGGAGGTAGGCGTGCTTGTTCCGGCGGAAGTGATCGATGGCGGTGTTCACGATGATGCGGCGGATCCACCCCTCGAACGAGCCTGCCCGATTGAAGGATTCCATGCT
>CAZJTB010000042.1:0-10783 GCA_964548485.1 uncultured Chryseobacterium sp.
ACATGCACGCCGTAGATCGCGTTCTCGTTCGGCAGGTAGTCGCGGCCCCATACCCAGAGGATCATGATGTAGATGACCATGCCCAGCAGCAGGTTCACGGTGACGCCGCCCACCATGATGATGAGGCGCTGCCACGCGGGCTTGCTGCGGAACTCCCACGGCTCGGCGGGCTTGGCCATCTGCGCCTTGTCCATGCTCTCATCCACCATGCCGGCGATCTTCACATAGCCGCCGAAGGGGATCCAGCCGATGCCGAACTCGGTGTCGCCGATCTTCTTCTTCACCAGCGAGAACCACGGATCGAAGAAGAGGTAGAACTTCTCCACGCGGGTCTTGAACCAGCGCGCCGGGATGAAGTGGCCCAGCTCGTGCAGCGTGACGAGGATGCTGAGGCTGAGGATGAGCTGTGCTCCTTTGATCAGGATCTCCATGCGGAAGGGACGTGTTCACGCGCCAGGCGCCGGGCTTCGGCATCGCTGGCCATGAGGTCGGCAAGTTGCGGTTCGGGGGTGAATGGGACGCGCGAAAGGCAATGCTCCACCAGGTCGCTCATCTCCAAAAAGCCGATGGCGTCCTTGAGGAAGAGCTCCACGGCCACCTCGTTGGCGGCGTTGAGCACGCAGGGCGCATTGCCGCCGCGGTCCATGGCATCGAGGGCGAGCGCCAGGTTGCGGAAGGTGGCGAGGTCGGGCTGCTCGAACGTGAGCGCGGGGTACTTGGTGAAATCGAAGCGCGGCCAATCCGTTGCAAGGCGCTGCGGATACGAGAGCGCATACTGGATGGGCAATTTCATGTCGGGCAGGCCCATCTGCGCCTTCATGCTGCCATCGCGGAACTGCACCACGCTATGGATGATGCTCTGCGGATGCACCACGATCTCGATCTGCTCCTTCTTCAGGTTGAAGAGCCACTTCGCCTCGATGGCCTCGAGGCCCTTGTTCATCAGGCTCGCGCTGTCGATGGTGATCTTGGCGCCCATGTCCCAGTTGGGATGCTTGAGCGCTTGCGCTTTGGTCACTGCAGCAAGCTCCTCACGCGACTTCCCGCGGAAGGGACCGCCGCTGGCCGTGAGCACGATCTTCTCAATCGGGTTCTCCCATTCGCCAGCGAGGCATTGGAAGATGGCGCTGTGCTCGCTATCCACCGGATAGATGTTCACCGCCTTCTCGCGCGCGGCCTTGGTGACGAGCGCTCCCGCCACCACCAGCGTCTCCTTGTTCGCGAGGGCGATGTGCTTGCCCGCTTCGATGGCAGCCAGGGTAGGCTTCAGCCCAGCGTAGCCCACCAGCGCGGTGAGCACCACATCGATGTCCTGCATGGTCACCGCCTGCTCCAGCGCCTCCGGGCCCGCATAGGCCTTGATGCCGTGCGGGAAGAGGGCATCCTTCACGCGCGGCAATTGGGCGGGGTCGCCGATCACCACCGCGTTGGGCCTGAAGGCGAGCGCCTGCTCGATCAAGAGGTCCACGCGGCTGCCGCAGGTGAGCAGCTCCACCTGGAAGTGGTCCGGCTGCTCGCGCACCACCTCCAGCGCCTGCGTGCCGATGGAGCCGGTGGAGCCGAGGATGGCGATACGCTTCATGCGGGGCGCGAAGATCGTTGTTCGCGCCGCTGCTGAACCGAAACCGGCCGTGCGGGTACCGATCATGCGATCCGCCGCGTTCGCGCATCTCCTATCCAAGCCCAGCCATGAAGCTCACCATCAGCATCCCTTCGCCCTGCCACGAGGATTGGGGCGCCATGACCCCGAACGCCCAGGGCCGGCATTGCGCCAGCTGCGCCACCACCGTGGCCGATTTCACCCGCCTGAGCGATGCCGAGCTGGTGGCCCGATTCGAGCAGGGCGACATGCCCAAGTGCGCGCGCTTCAGCAAGGACCAGCTGGACCGCTTGCTGAGCAGGCCCGCAGAGCCGGCCCCCAACCTGCTGGCAGCGGCGGCCACCGGTGCCGCGCTGATGCTGGTGGCGCCCGAGCTGAGCGCGCAACAGGGCCAGGCCATCATGCTCGGCGAACCCGCCATTGAGCAGGTGAGGCCTGAAAGCGCCCGCCTTCGTGGAATCATCGCCATCCCCGAAGCGCCACGCGCCCAACCGCCGGAGCCTGCGGCCATCGTCGTTGGAAGACCAGCGTTCAGCTCCTTCGACGAGAGCGATGCGCCCGGCCCTCGAGACGCCTGCACGGGCCAGGTCATCACGGGCGGATTACCCGAGGACCGTGGCGATGTCCCTTGGTCCGCATCCGAGATCGACATCATCACCGGCCGGGTGATCGATGATCTTGGTGAACCGCTGCCCTTCGCCAGCCTGTTCTGGAGCAATGGCGAATCTGCAGGCAGCGCCGATTTCGATGGTCGCTTCGTCGTGCGCCGCACGCCGCCGCACCGACCGCATGGCTTGCGCGTGCTCTACATCGGATACCAGCCGAAGGAGATTGCCCTCCCGACTCCGGCCGCCTGCGAAGGGAAGGCCATCATGGGCGAAGTGGTGGATGGCGCGGGAAGGCCGGTACCTGGATCGCTGGTGCGGATCGAGACGCTGGGCCTATCGTGCAGGACGGACGAGCGCGGCCGATTCGCATTCGACCTGCCAACGATGACGCTGGCCGAGCGGGTTCATCTTGCTGCAACCGATCCGCAGGGGCGCGGAACCGCCATCACACTGATCGACCCCGCATCGATCCCCATCTGCCTGCGCATCGCACTTGAAGGCGACGGAGCCGATGAACGGGTACGGCCCCAGGCCATTGATCTGGGCGATGTGGTGATCGACTCCGAGCCCTACTTCCTCGGCGAACTCGTCGTGGTGGAGCACGAGGGCAACCCGGCCAAGCGGAGGCTCACGCGACCATTCCGGTGGTTGGGGCGCCAACTGGCGAGGCCCTTCCGCTGAGCTGCTCAGCGCTGCGCCTCAACGAGCTTGTAGATGGTGCTGGCCGGCTCGCACAGCACGGCGCGGTCGCCTTGCAAGGCGATGGGGGCCTTGAGCAACCCGGGATTGTGGGTGAGCACATTGAGCCAGCCCTCGCTGTCGAGGTCGCGGCCGCGCAGGTGCTGCTGGTAGTAGGGATGCGCGCGGTTCAACAGGTCCTTGGGCCGCAGGTTCAACTGCTTCAGCACCTGGCGCACGAAGGTGGTGCTCAGGCTCACGGCGCTCACATCCTGCTTGTTCACCTTGGGCGCCAGCGAATGCGCATAGGCCAGTGCCTTGCGCCCCTCGGTGGTGGTGCTGTCGTACACAAGCGTCAGTTCCTTGGCGTTAAGGGTAGTGCTCATGGCCGTGGTGGGTTTGGTGCAGGGTGAAGATAAGCGCCGACCTGATCCGAACGGCGTTCGTGGCCCTGCATTGTTCGGAAGCGGCGAACGGTTCGACCGGAACAGGGGGAGGATCGACGGCCTCAGGCGCGTGGCTTATTCGGCGAGGCGTGCCTTGAAGCGTTGTTCAACCCGGACGCTCAGGTCCTGCTTCTCCCACAGACCATACACGAGCTCGATTTCCTTGATAGGCTCATCGGAGATGTTGCGCATCCGGATAAACAGGAATAGCAGATGCTCGTGTGCATCCATATCGACCTTGTTCTTGATGCGGGAATAAATGTGCGGCGCCTTCTCCGTGATGTTCTTGTCAAAAATCTCAATCGAAACGCGTCCCAGGGGGTCTTTCTGAATGTCGATGCGCTGCATCGCACTGTCACCATTCACCGCGTAGCCGATGCCCATGCTCAGCACCGGCGGGAAGTGGGCCGTGTCCGTGGCTGTTACCATGAACAAAGCACCGACCGAATGAGGGTAGTCCTTGTTGAGGTATGCGGCCCTGATCAGCGTGAGCTGGTAATTGGGAGCCGCATCAGGCGACTGCGCGATAGAGCCTGCCGCAAGAAGAAGGAAGCAGAAGGCGAAACCCGGGGCGCGCATGCTGAAGAATGCATGTAAAGGTATCCGCTACGTGCTGTCGCAGCATCAGCGCGCCGCCGCCCTTCGCAACCGATCGTTGATCGCACGGCCCAAGCCTTCTTCCGGGAAACGCTCTGCAAGGATCACATCGCAATCGCTGCTGTCCAGTTCGCGCAGCGCTGAGAAGAGGTTGCGTGCGGCCTCGGCCAGGTCGCCGCGCTCG
Organism: uncultured Chryseobacterium sp.; assembly: GCA_964548485.1. Classification (GTDB taxonomy): domain Bacteria; phylum Bacteroidota; class Bacteroidia; order Flavobacteriales_F; family PHOS-HE28; genus PHOS-HE28. Next base: position 4,114 of record CAZJTB010000042.1, read on the forward strand.
CTGAGCACCTCGCAGCGGTGGCCCGGATACTCCTTCCGGAAGCTGATGATGCCGATGCGGCTTCCCGCGAAGCGTCGCTGCAGCGCATCGATTTCGCCCACGTGCACCGGCTTGCGCGGCGCGTAATGGCTCTCGAGCATGCCGGGCGCCGCAGGCAGCACCTGCTTCACGGCCTGCGCCACGGAGCCGATCACCGCTTCGATGGCTTCAAGCGCAATGCCCCCGGGGCGGTACAAGACCCAGCGGTCGTGCTCCCACCCGATGATGGTCGATTCGACGCCGACCGTGCATGGGCCGCCATCGAGGATGTAGGGGATGCGGTCGCCGAGCTGATCGGCCACATGCTGAGCAGTGGTTGGGCTCACATAGCCGAAGGGGTTGGCGCTGGGCGCGGCCAGCGGGAATTCGAGCCGCTCCAGCAGCGCGCGCGTGAGCGGATGGCGCGGCATGCGCACGCCCACGGTATCGAGCCCGCTGGTGACCACGTCGGGCACCTCGGCGCGCTTGGGCAGCACCAGCGTGAGCGGACCGGGCCAGAAGGCGTCGATGAGCGCCTGCGCACCGGGCGGGAGCTCGCGCACCACTCGATGCACGTCCTCCTTCCGGGCGATATGCACGATGAGCGGGTCGAAGCTGGGACGCTGCTTCGCGGCGAAGACCTTGAGCACGGCGGCATCATCGAAAGCGTTCGCGGCAAGGCCATAGACCGTTTCGGTGGGGATGGCCACCACCTCGCCCGCGCTCAGCAATTGCGCCGCACGCCCGACATCGGTGCCGATGAGGCTCATGCCGCAAAGGTCCGAACACGCGAACGAAGATTCGGCCAACCCAGAGAGCGATCGCGATGAACGTGAACTTCGCCGCCGATGCCGCGCTTGCCACGCCACGTCATCCTGCTGCTGAAGCTGCTGCTCGCGGGGCTCCTGCTCGGCCAGGCATTCCGCATCGCGCTGCTGGTGCTGCACGCCGATCAATGGCGCGAAGCCGCGCGGGCCGATGTGCTCGTGGCGCTCCTCGATCGCGGGCTGCTCTTCGACCTGTACGTGAACAGCTGGATGCTCCTGCTGCCCGCGCTCCTGCTCTCGGTCCGGTTCGCGGTGGGATCGCGCGATGCCCGGCTGGCGCGCGCCGCGCGATGGGCCTGGACAACCGCCGCGCTCGTCGCGCTCTTCTGCGCCTGCGCCGACATCCCCTTCTACGCCTACACCAACATGCGCCTTACCGACCTGGCGCTGAGCACCGCGCAAACGGTGAAGCAGTCGCTGAAGGAGCTGGTGAGCACGCCGCCTTACTTGATGGCGTTGGCCGCCTTCATCATGCTCGCGGTGCTCACAGTGCGCATCACGGGACGCTGGTTCCGTTGGCTCGATGGTGAAGAGCCCCTTGCGCCACCCACGCTCCGCTGGTCGCTGATGCCGCTGCTGCTGTTGCCCTTGGTGGCCGGTGCGCGCGGCACCTGGGACCCTGACGAGGCGCCGCTCACGGGCGAGGATGCCTACTTCAGCCAAACCCCGTTCCTTAACCAGCTGGGGACGAATGCGGTGTTCAGCATAGTGGAGAGCCTGGGCAACGACAGGGTGCGGTACATGAGCGGCAACGAGGCCGTGGCGAACGCGCGCGCCTATCTGGGAATCGCAGAGCAGCGCTACGCATCGCCGTTCGCGCGCGCGGTCGAATTCGATGCCCCCGCGAGGCGCATGAACGTGGTGCTCATCCTCGTGGAAAGCCTGAGCGCGAACCGCCTTGCGCGCTTCGGTCACCCGAAGCGGCTGATGCCCTTCCTGGAGTCGCTCATGGATTCGTCGCTGGTGCATGAGCGCTTCTATGCCGCCGGGATGCGCACCTGCAATGGCGTGTTCTCCTCGCTCTACGGCCTGCCCTCCATCGGCGCGCGGCATCCGCTGGCGCATCCCGCCATGGTGGCGCAGCGCTTCCATGGCCTTCCGGGCCTCTTGCGCGATGCAGGCTACAGCACGAGCTTCCTCTATCCCGGCGATGCCGCCTTCGACAACATGGGCGCCTTCCTCCTGGCCAACGGGATCGAGCGCTTCATCAGCGAAGCGGATTTCGCCGACAGCCTGCCGCGGAACAGCTGGGGCGTAACGGACCGCGCGCTGTATCAGAAGGCCCTGGAGCACCTCGATTCGCTGGGCCGGGACACGGAACGGCCCTTCTTCGCCGCACTGCTCACCATCAGCAGCCACAAGGGATACAACGTGCCCGGCGACATCGCCGGATCCACGCCTACGAGCGAGGCGGGCGATGAGCGCATCTACGAATACGCCGATCGCGCGATGGCCGCGTTCTTCGCAGCGGCGCGCGGCCGCGCCTGGTTCGGGAGCACGGTCTTCGTGCTCTTGGGCGATCACGGGCAACGCTTCGATCCCCTGCATGAGGTGCCGCTGGCCTACCACCATGTGCCGCTGGTCTTGCATGCCCCCGGCAGCATCGCACCCGGCGCCTTATCCGGCTTCGGCACGCAGGTGGATCTGCCCGAGACGATCCTGGGCCTGCTGCGCATCGCCCACGTGAACAATTCGCTCGGCGACGACCTTGCCCGCTCCCCTAAGCCCATGGCCTACTTCTGCTCCGACCATCGCATCGCCGCGCTGAACGAGCGCTGGTACTGGATCCGCACCGGCGATACGGAGCGGCTCTACGATCCGCGCTCGCGCAGCACGGATGACCGGAGCGCGCAGCATCCTGCCGCGCGCGACAGCCTGAAGCATTACGCGGAGAGCATGGTGCAGGCCGCCGCCTGGATGGTGGAAAGGCGGATGTGCGGGGCGGAGGCGAGCGCGCCACCGCATTGAGCAACGCCCCTCGCGTGGCGAACTTGCGCTCTGCTACCCAACCACAAGCATGCTCCAGACCGCGATCATCCTCACCGGCTATGCGTCGCTTGTGCTCGCTTGGTGGGCATTCCGCAGGAATGATCAGCGTGCCGCGCTCGCGATCCTCATCGCATCGGCCTTCTTGCTGCGCCTGGGGCCCGCGCTCGACGCTCAGCTGCATCCCTGGGATGAGCGGTACCATGCCGTGGTGGCGAAGAACATGATCGCATCGCCCTTGCGGCCCATGCTCTATCGCCATGCCGAGCTGCCGCATGACGATGGCGATTGGACGCGAGCGCGGATCTGGCTGCATAAGCCGCCCTTCAGCATGTGGTGCATCGCGCTTTCCCTGAAGGTGTTCGGCGCTGAGCCGTGGGCGGTGCGCGTCCCTTCCATCCTGTTCGGCTGCCTTGCCGTGGGCCTTCTCTACCATCTGGCGCGCGCGTTGTTCAATCCGCGGGTGGCATTCTGGTCGGCTTTGCTGCTGGCCATCAATGGTCATCTCATTGAGCTTGCCTCGGGCCGCACATCAACCGACCATGTGGACGCGGTCCTGATGGCCTTGGTGCTCGCGGCCTGCGCGGCAGCCGCCCGAATGGCCATGGCGCGAAGCCTTCGCTGGGCGGTAATCGCCGGCGCGCTCACCGGTCTCGCTTTCCTCACCAAATCGTGGCCGGCGCTTATTGTGCTGCCCGTAGCGGCCTGTTGGCCGCTGCCAGGAGGAGGCGCGCGGCGATGGACGCTCCTGGCCGCTCTGGGTGCCACCTGCGTCATCGTGGCCTTCCCGTGGTGGCTGCACGCGCGCTTTACGTTCCCCGAGGCCTGGGCTCTCGCTCGAGCGGATGCCTGGGCGCATTTCACCGATGACATCGAAGGCCATGCGCGGCCCTGGCACTACTACCTGGCACAGCTGCCCATGATGCATGGCGAGCTGGCGCCGCTTGCAGTGGCCGTGGCCATCATCGCGGCCGTGCGAGACCGAAATCGATCGTTGCTCCCGCTGCTGCTGTGGCTAGGCCTGCCGCTGCTGCTCTTCAGCCTGGCCCGCTCGAAGATGCCGGCATACATGGCCATCGCCGCGCCTTCCGTTTGCATGCTCGTGGCCTTCTCCTTGGATCGCTGGCTCACCAAGAGCAGCAATGGGCGCTGGGGCATTGCGCTCATCTGCGGGTCCGCCCTGCTGGTCGCTCTCCCTCTTCGATTCTCGATTGACCGCACCGCTCCATTCGCGCGCCACGAGAAAAGCATGGGGCTGCCTTCGCATGTGCAAGCAGCCACGCCGAAGGATGTTGTTGTCGGATGCCCCGACCCCATGGACGTGATGTTCCGCACCGCCGCTGCCGCAGCGTATGGCGATGAGCTGAATGATGATGCGTTGGATGGAGTCGTTCAGCGCGGCTTCCGCATCATTACGTTCGCGAAACCCCGACAGCCACTTGAATCGGGCCCGCCATGAACCGCCGCGACTTCATTCACCGCACCTGCCAGGCTTGCGCCGCGCTGGCCGTTGCGCCCCTTGCAGCCTCGATTGAAGGATGCGCATCCGCATCGAATGCCGTTGTTCTCAAGGAGGGTGTAGCCGAGCTGCCGCTGAGCCTGCTCAATCAAAGCGGACGCGCCACGGTGAAGGTGGAGGGCCTCGCGAACAAACTGCTCATCGTGCAGCGCCCCGATGGCGACTACACGGCATTGGAGCTGATCTGCCCGCACAAGAATGGGCCTTTGAAAGAGAAGGAAGGGCGCTTGGTGTGCGAGTGGCACGGCAGCACCTTCGATCTGGAGGGCGCGCTGCTCAAAGGCCCCAGCAAGTCCGGGCTGAAGCGCTATCCCGTGGAGAAGCACGGCGGGCAGCTCCGCGTGCTCTTGGTCTGATCAGCCCAGCCCTTCAGCATACCGCCGGTCATTCGCCAGGCGCGGCACCTTGCTCTGCGCATCGTTCATCCCGCGCGCCTTCATCCAGGAAGCGAAGGCGCCGCGCGGCAGCGCGCGGATCACCAGCGGCCGCAGCACCTTGCCGGTGATCAGGTCCTTGTAATAGGGATTGCGCTTCTGCAGGGCCTCATCCATCGCTGCGGCGAAGCGCGCCATGTCCGCAGGGGGCGCGGCGAACTCGATGAACCACTCGTGGCAGGGCAGGCCTTCGGCCGGGGCCGTCTGCGGCGCCACGGTGAATTCGGCCACTTCGCAGGGCACCTGTGCCATCGCATCCTTCAGCGCGCCTTCCACCTCCTCGGCGATCACGTGCTCGCCGAAGGCGCTGGTGAAGTGCTTGGTGCGGCCGGTGACCTTGATGCGCGGCGGCGCGAGCGAGACGAAGCGGATGGTGTCGCCGATCTCGTAGCCCCAAAGGCCCGCGTTCGTGTGCAGCACCAGCGCGTAGTTGACGCCCAGCTCCACCTCGGCGATGGAGAGGCGCCTGGGCGCTGGTTTGCCCAGCTCATTGGCGGGGATGAACTCGTAGAAGATGCCGTTGTCGATCACGAGCAGCAAGCCATCTTCATTGTCCTTGTCCTGATAGGCGATGAAGCCCTCGCTGGCGGGGAAGAGCTCCACGCTGGGAACGGGGCCGCCGATGAGCGATTCCATGCGGCTGCGGTAGGGCGCGTAGTTCACGCCGCCATAGACGAAGAGCGAGAAGTTGGGGAAGACCTCCTTCACGTTGGCCTTGCCGGTGCGCACGAGCAGCCGCTCGAAGTACATCTGCACCCAGGCCGGTATGCCGCTGATCAGCCGCATGTCGGCGCGCAGCGTTTCGGTCACGATGGCCTCCACCTTCGTTTCCCAATCGGCGATGCTGTTGGTGGCGAAGCTGGGCATGCGGTTGCGCAGCAGGTAGGCGGGCACGTGGTTGGCCACGATGCCGCTGAGCCGTCCGGTGGGGATGGCGCGGCTGCGGTCGAGCACGGGGCTGCCCTGCAGGAAGATCATCTTCCCATCCACGAAACCAGCCAGGCCGCTGTGGGCGATGTAGGCGAGCAGGGCGCGGCGTGCGCTGCCGATGTGGTTGGGCAGGCTTTCCTTGGTGATGGGGATGTACTTGGCGCCGCTGGTGGTGCCGCTGGTCTTGCACAGGTAGAGCGGCTGGCCGGGCCACAGCACATCCGCTTCGCCGAAGAGGATGCGGTCGATATAGGGCTTGAAGCCCTCGTAGTCGCGCAGCGGAACGGCCTGGGCCAGCGCCGCATGGTCGCGCACCTGGTGCAGGCGGTGCTCGAGGCCGAAGGCGGTATCGCCGGCGAAGCGCACCAGCTCGCGCAGCACGGCCTGCTGCGTGGCTGCGGGATCCATGGCGCGGCGCATCACGGCGCGTGTCACCCTGGTGGCCACCAGCTGCGCGATGCTCGACTTCAGGCTCATGCTTCAGCCCTGCATCCGTTACTGGAACACCATGTAGGCCGCCGGGTCCACGGCCATGCCGTTGAGCCAGAGCTCGAAATGCAGGTGCGGGCCGCTGGTCTCCTTGCCCGTATCGCCCACGATGGCGATGGCCTCGCCCGCCTTCACGCGGTCGCCGGGCTTCTTCAGCAGCACGCGGTTGTGCTTGTAGGCGCTCACCAGGCCGTTGGTGTGCTGCACCTGGACCACATAGCCCGCATCGGTGGTCCAGCTGGCGAGGGTGACCGTGCCGGCGAGGCAGCACTTCACCGCCTCATCCGCCTTGGTCACCACATCCACGCCGAAATGGCGCTGCTGCGGATCGAAGCCTGCGGTGAGCATGCCCTGCACCGGCGGCACGAAGAGCAGGGTGGCCAGTTCGCGCCGCTCGGTCGATTCCCGGCGCTCGGCCAGCGCATAGCGCTCCTCCTGCTCCACCCTGGCGCGGAGCAGGCTGTCAT